>SLSR01000036.1 GCA_007130365.1 Lentisphaeria bacterium | reverse complement strand
TGGGCGCGGCGGCCGGCGAACTCGGTGCGGAGAACGGGGTCGAAGAGTCGATGGCCGTATCCAACTACGTGCTCGACAATTTGTTTCTGTTCATCTGCGCCCTCCTGGTCATCTTTATGCAGCCCGGCTTCGCGATTCTGGAAGCGGGCTTGAACGCGGCCAAGAACACGGTCAACATTCTGTTCAAGAATGTCATGGATCTGTGCCTCGGCGCCCTCCTGTTCTTTGTCGTCGGCTACAGCATCATGTACGGCGATGCGCTGCTCGGCGGCTGGATCGGCTGGGGCGGCTTCGGGATTGAAAGCGAGATGAAGGAGACGGCCGGAGCCGGCATACTGCATCCGCAGATCGACTGGTTTTTCCAGGTCGCCTTCGCGGCCACCGCCGCCACCATCGTCTCGGGTGCCGTGGCCGGCCGCATGAAGTTCGCCTCCTACCTGATCTACAGCGCGGTGCTGACCGCCCTGGTCTATCCGATCAGCGGCTTCTGGACCTGGGGCGGCGGCTGGCTCGACGCCTTGGGCTTCCACGACTTCGCGGGTTCGGCGATCGTGCATGCGGTCGGCGGCTTCGCCGGCCTGGCCGGCGCCCTGGCTCTCGGGCCGCGCATCGGACGCTTCGGGGTCGACGGGAAGCCGCGGGCCATGCCGGGTCACAATCTGACCTTCGCCGCGCTCGGGGTTTTCATTCTTTGGTTCGGCTGGTTCGGCTTCAACCCCGGCAGCCAGCTCGCGATCAGCGGCGTCGGCGATCTCGACGCGGTCGCCAAGGTGGCCGTGAACACCATTCTGGCGGCGGCGGCCGGCGGAGTGTTCGCAATGATCGCCACCTGGGTCGCCTTCGGCAAGCCGGAGCTGTCCATGGCGCTTAACGGAGTGCTCGCCGGCCTGGTTGGAATCACCGCCAACTGCGACCTTGTCTCCAACCCCTCGGCCATGGTGATCGGCGCGATTGCCGGACTGCTGGTGGTGGGCGGGGTGAATCTGCTTGACCGCCTGCGGATCGACGACCCGGTCGGCGCCTGGCCCGTGCATGGGTTGTGCGGACTCTGGGGTGTGCTCGCGGCCGGCATCTTCAGTGAAGAGGCCAGCCTCGGCGTGCAGGCACTCGGCGGCTTCGCGATAGCCGCCTGGGCCTTTGCCGCCATGTCGATCCTGTTTCTGATTCTCAAGGCGGTCGGCGTACTGCGCGTCGGAGCCGACGAGGAACTGCGCGGCCTGGACATTGGCGAGCATGGCGAGGAAGCCTACAGCGGGTTCCAGGTGTTCAGCACCCAGTAGTTCAAAAAACAACCATCGAAAGACAAGGAGTATCGTCATGAAACTGATTACCGCCTATATCCAGCCGGAGCGTCTGCCCGCCGTCAAGAAGGCTCTTTACGAGCGGGAAGTGTTCAAGATGTCGGTGACCAACGCCCTCGGCTGCGGCCAGCAGAAGGGCTATCACGAAACCTATCGCGGAGTCGATATCGAAGTCAATCTTCTCAAGAAGATTCGCATTGACATCGCGGTCAACGAGGATTTCGTGGAGCGCACCATCGAAGGCATTGTGGCCGGCGCCCGCACCGGCAAGATCGGCGACGGCAAAATCCTGGTCACCGAGCTTGTCGAGTGCATTCGGATCAGAACCGGCGAAAAGGGTCAGTCCGCGATCGGCTGATCGCGGCCTGGCAAGGCCAGCCCGGCGGCGGGGAGGCTTCCCCGCCGCCGGGCATTTTCATGGCGGGCAGGAAGCCCGCAGCAAAGCCCACACTCCGCCGGATACTGCTTGGTCGCGCGCCGACGCCCCGCTCCGCCCGCGCTGGGCGAAGTGCCCGACGGGGCACAGTCGGGTTTGCCGCAATCCCCCAGGCGCCGCCCGCAGACAGGCCTGGGGCTGGGATGGTGCAGTCCCTCCGGGGCTCAGGCAAAGTCGGCAATCCTGGCTATATTAAAGTTTTGCCTCTGCAATTATCGGCCAAAACAGAAAGACTCCCCCCCGATGGCTGACCCGGCTCGACCATTCGACCAACCCGAATCCCCGCCACCCGCTCTGCCCGGCTCCGACCTGCGCCATTTGCTGGGTCGGCGCGCATGGCTGCCGCGGTTGCTGGCGGCCGCCCTCTCCGGTCTGTTGCTCAGCGCCGCCTTCACGCCACTGGAGTGGAGTTGGCTGGCCTGGATCGCCCTGATTCCCCTGCTCCTCGCACCGATTCCGCGGCGCCAAAGATTTCTTGTCGGCTACGTCTTCGGGCTCGCCCATTTTCTGACCTCCCTGCACTGGCTCAACCGGGTGGGCTTCGGCGCCGGCTATCTGCTGGCTCTGGCCTGCGCCTGCTTCCCCGCCGTCTGGTACTGGCTGACCGCCGACCTGATCGAACAGCTGAGCGACAATCCCGCGCAACAAAATCCTTTGCGGCCGCCATTCCAAACTCGCCTGGCCGGTCTCCCGACGTCTCGCTTCGCGCTCGCAAGCCTGGCCATCCCGATCTTCTGGGTTTCCATAGAATGGCTGCGCTCCTGGCTGTTTACCGGCTTCCCCTGGAATCATCTGGGCACCAGCCAATGGCAGAACCTCGGTCTGCTGCAGACCACCACCTTCACCGGCATCTACGGAATCAGTTTCCTGATCGCGACCGCCAACCTGGCGCTGCTCTGGATCGGATGCTCCCGCTTTCGGGGCCGAGCCCCCGGGAATCCCCGCCAGTTCCCCTGGCCGGTGCTGCTGGCGATGCTGTTGTTTCTGCCGCCACTGTGGCTGGCCCGTCGTCCGCCGGCCCTGCCGCCGCCGGACACCACAATGCGGATCGCGGCCATCCAGGGCAACCTGCCGCAGGCTCGCGTCTGGTCGCAGGAACAGCTCGATACGGCACTTGCGGTCTACGACCGGCTGACCCGCGAAGAGGTGGCCAGGACACAGCCCGACCTGGTGGTCTGGCCGGAGACCGCCATTCCGGCTCCGGCCTTTCAGAACCACCAATACCTGGAAATGCTCACCCGCCTGGTCGACGACCTTCGCACCCCGCTGCTTTTCGGCTCGATCCATCGCCAAATGCCGGTTGACGACAGCGATGAATACCAGGAGTTCAACACGGTTTTTCTGTTCGGCCCGGACTTGTCGGTAGAGGACTACTACTACAAGATCCGCCTGGTGCCCTTCGGCGAGTTCGTCCCCCTGGGCGACGTCTTCCCGATCCTGTACGACTTGATCGGCATGGGTCGGGATCTGACGGCGGGCCGTGAATTCACCCTGTTCCGACTGAACCGCGAGGTCTGGGCCGGGGTCAACATCTGCTTCGAGGACGTGTTTCCGGAGGTCAGCCGCAACTTTGTCCGGCGCGGCGCCAACCTGCTGATGACCCTGACCAACGACTCCTGGTTCGAGGACAGCGCCGGCTCCCGCCAGCACATGACGCACGCGGTGCTGCGCGCGGTGGAAAACCGCCGGCCGCTGCTGCGCTCCGGCAACAACAGCGATACCGTCCTGATCCTGCCGACCGGCGAACTCCGGGGTCTGCTCTACGACGACCACACCGGCGAGCGCTTCATTCGGGCCGCCCGCACCTACGATGTGCCGGTCTGGGCCGACTTGCCGACCACCTTCTATACCCGCCACGGCGATCTTTTCGCCTGGCTTTGCGCCGCCGCCACCCTGTCCTGGCTGCTCTTCCGGATCAGCCTGGGTCTGCGGCGGCGGCACGCCGCCAGAACCATGATTGTCGGCGAGTCCAAATAGGCCGGATTTTGCATTGCCCGGAAAGCGCATATATATTATCGAATCAGGCCAAAGACATTCTCAACACCGCAAACCAAGGAGAACGAAAGAATGCAACGCCCCCAGTTCAAAGACATCGCAGCCGGCCGTCGCGGCTTTGCCCTGCCCAAGGAAAAGTTGGTCGGCCCGACTCCCACCATCGCCATCACCCCGGTCGCCGACGGACGCACCGGCGCCTACGAAAGCAATGTCGAGGGCACCTGGCGCATGGTCGAGAAGGTCTACGACCTGATCGCCGCCAACCTTCGCCTGCCGGACGGCTCGCCGGTGCGCCTGGTGGTGGCGCCGGAGATCGTCTACGGTCCGCGCACCGGAGCGATCGCGCAGAAGTACTTTGCCGAACAGAACGTGTCCGCCAACATCTGGGTCAGCCGCAGTTGGGCCTACAGCGACGAATTGATGAGCGCCTGCATGGGAGTGGGCAGCGGCGAATGGCAGCAGGCCGCCTATGGCCTGAACCAGACCGACCGGCCCGGCGCGGTCTGGCTGAAGGCCTTCACCGCCGCCATGGACGAGAAGAAACGGCCGATCTTCAGCATCTATTCGCCCGACCTGGAGGACGAAGACGGGCCGATCAACGAGTATGTGGCCGAGCGCCTGCTGCGCTTCGCCCGCTGCGCCGCCGCCGTCGCCATGATTCGCGGCAAGAACTATCTTTCGGTGGGCGGGGTTTCGATGGGAATCATCGGCTCCGACACGCGCCGAAACATCTTCCAGGAATATCTCGGCATGGGTTCCGTCTCCTACGACATGGTTGGCGTGAAGGGACGGATGGATCGCGAGTTCTACGACCGCGAAGAGCTGGAGCGGGCGGTCGCCTTCATGAAAAAGTTCAAGATAGACTTCGGCTCCGGCCAGCGGCCGCAGCCGCCCGAGGATCTGTTGCGGGACTGCTGCAAAATGGCCTTGATCGTGCGCGACTTGATGGTCGGCAACCCGCGCCTGGCCGAACGCGACGTCGAGTTCGCCCAGGGCGCCAACGCGATCGTGGCCGGCACCCAGGGCCAGCGGCAGTGGACCGACCTGTATCCCAACTTCGACCTGGTCGAATCGATCCTCAACAGCTCGTTCGACTGGAACGGCTTCCGCGCCCCCTACGTGGTCGCCACCGAAAACGACTCGAAAAACGGCATCGGCATGCTGCTGGCCAGCCTGCTGACCAACATGCCGCAACTGTTCGCCGACATCCGCACCAACTGGACGCCGGAAAGCATCGCCAAGGCCACTGGCCAGGATGTCTCCAAGGTCGCACCCCGCGGCATCATCGACAAGCGCAATTCGGGGGCCGGCGCCCTCGACTATGCGATCGACGTGCTCAAACTGGTGCCGGGCGCCGAGCGGATGAACATGCAGCAGGTTCGCGCCGCCATCGCCGCCGACCCCAAGCTCCAGGAAAGGCTGATCGACCAGGCGATTGCCGCCACCCGCTATATCGGAGCCAACCTCGAGTACTTCCCGGGCGACGGTCTCTCCAGCCACTACCGCACGCCGGGCGGCGTTCCCATGACCGCCTACCGCTACAATGTTGTCGGCAATCTGATGACCTGCTCCGTCGTCGAGGGCGAGACTGTGCAACTGCCGGACGCAGTGGCCGACCACATCAGCCAGGCCACCGACCGCACCTGGCCGGAGAGCTACTGGAGCCCCTTCGGCATGACTTCCTTCGAGTACATGAACCGAATCGGCCCCAACCACGACGGCAACAGCTTCGGCCTGATCGGCGACGACATGGCTACCCTCAACGCCATGCTGCGGATTCCGATCGACATGCACAACCTGGCCGCCGAGCGCATCTTCCGCCCGACACTCTGGGATCGCTGCGGCGGCGACGATTTCCGGGCCTGCGAACTGCTCGGGCCGCTCTACGCCTGAGGCAGACAGACCAGTCCAAGGCAGACTGCGAACGCGGAAAGGGGCAAGGGTTGGCGACAAGCGCGCCCGAGCGCAGCGAGTGGTGCGCTTGTCAGTCTGATCATTGGTCAAGTCTGCCGCGGATTCCGGCGAGAATCTCCGCGAATTCGGTGGAGCCGTATTTGAGCAGGCGTGAGCCCCGCGAGATTTTGCCCAGGCTAATCCCCAGGCTGCGGGCGATTTCGCGCTGGGTCTCGCCCGCCTCCAGCTTGAGCATCAGGCGCCAGCGACACATCACCTCCTCCAGCTCGCTGGGGGTGAGCATGCCCTCCAGAAAAACCGCCATCTCTTCGGCTCCCGAGACTGCGGCGAAGATCTCCCCCAGCTCGCGGGCCAGCACACTCGGTCGGGCTCCGGTCTTCATCTTTTGCCGTCCTGCTTGATTTGTGATTGCGTGAGGAAAGGTTTGGACATCAAATTGCGACATGCCATGAAAACAGGGCGCTCTATTTGCGCATAAAAATGAGTTCTGGTTGAAGTGCCCCTTCAGGGCACCGTCGGCGTTTGCTCACTTACCCCAGGCGGTGCCTGGGGCTACGATGAAGCCGCCCCTTTGGGGCTAGCCAAGGCAATTGCAGGGCATTCACCCTGAAACACACTTTGTGTCGAAACCTAGCCTGAATAATTCAGGCTAGAACCCAGTAACTCACAACTCACCATTTACAATTCCCTCCTCCTTCAGCCTTCAGCCTTCCGAACCCATAGATGTTGCGATGGATCAATCAGGCGAGCAACTGGCGCGGCATGCCTTCAGGGTGTTCTGCAAGAGCATGGCAATCGTCATCGGACCGACACCGCCGGGCACCGGCGTAATCCAGGAAGCCTTCTTCTCGACCTGCTCGAAGGCCACATCCCCGACCAGTCGATAGCCGCGCTTGGCGGCGGCATCCTCGATCCGGTTGATCCCGACATCGATCACCACCGCCCCCGGCTTGACCATGTCGCCCCCGATAAATTCAGGCTTCCCGATCGCCGCCACCAGAATGTCGGCCCGCAGACAATGCTCCCGGATGTCGGGCGTGCGGGAATGGCAGACCGTGACCGTGGCATTGGCTCCCGCCGCCTTCTGCATCAGCAGCGCCATCATCGGCTTGCCGACAATGTTCGAGCGCCCGGCAATCACCGCGTGCCTGCCGCTCGGATCGATGCCGCAGCGCTGCATCAAAACCATTACGCCATAGGGAGTGCAGGGAAAGAATCCGTCCTGGTCGCCGATCAGCATCTTGCCCACGTTGAAGGGGTGAAAGCAATCGACATCCTTGCCTGGGTCGATGGCCAGCACCACCTGGCGCTCGTCGATCTGCGGCGGCGGCGGCGACTGCACCAGGATGCCGTGAATCTTCGGATCGCAATTCAACTTGTCGATCAGAGCCAGCAGCTCCGTCTGGCCGGTGTCGGCCGGCAGCTCGTGCTTCTCCGAATACATCCCCAGCTCAAGCGTGCGCTTTGCCTTCATGTTGACATAGACCTGCGAAGCCGGATTTTGGCCGACCAAGACCACCGCCAGCCCGGGCTGCACGCCATGCCTGCAGCCAAGCTCGGCCACCGCCCCGGCGGTTTCCGCATTGATTTCCGCCGCGATCCTCTTGCCGTCGATCAAATTTGCCATCGTACCATCCTTTTTCAGGTTCCTTTTCAGTTTGAGTGGGTAGCTTGTTTCAATTCACATTCAGAAATGATGCATTGCTCGTGGCAGAGTTCAGGTTTCGGGTTTCAGGTTTCGGGTTTCAGGTGTTACCCACAAAATCTAAGAAAAAACTATTAACAACCCATTCGTTTTGAGAAAGAGCCCTTTTTCAATTATTATTAACTTCATCAAGCCAGCCGCAGCGGTTCGGGTTCCTGACCCGGCCAAAGGTCGCAGACGAATGGCTCGCAGAAAGCCCGCCGGAAATCATAGCCGTCGGCAAAGTCGGCCCGGCGATCGTCGGATTCGACGCCCAGCACGCCCTGTTCCGCCAGCGCGAAGACAAGATTGCCGATATCCTCGGTTCTGTGCAAGCCCCAATCCTCGAGCACCTGCAAAGTCAACGGTCCGAACTCGCGCAGGGCCAGCCGCCGGAATCCTTCCAGCAAGGCCTTGCCGTCCACATGATCGGACTCGGGACGTCTCGCCAGTTCGCGACTGGCGAAGGCCAGTGCCCGAATCAGGAAGAAATAGGCGTCCGCCCGGTAGCGCCGGTCGGCTCTGGCCAGCGCCTCGATCTTGGCGGTCAATTCGGGATCGTCGGTTCTGTTCATGGTTGTTTCATGCCGATGCCAGCTTGCCTGCCTTGGTTTCCTTGCGTTCAAAAAAACGCATGGTCGAATCCGCATGAATTGATCAATCCAGCCGCCGACGCACCGCCTCGGCCAGATCTCGCTTTTCCTTGTCGTCCGCGTACTGCACGGTTTTCGAAGGGTACAGGGAAAAGGTGTCGGTAGTCCGGCGCGGAATGACGTGCAGGTGGGCATGCGGCACCACCTGCCCCGCGCAAGTCCCATTGGCAAGCAGCAGGTTGAATCCGTCGCCGTCAACCGTCCGCATCAGAGCGGCGCCCAGCCGGGGGGCGACCTGCATCATGCGGGCCAGGCAGTCCTCCGGCACCGTGGTCAGGCTGACATGATGCGGTTTGGGAATGATCAGGGCATGCCCCGGATTGATCGGCGCGATGTCGAGAAAGCACAGCACCAAATCGTCTTCGTACAGAACATCGGCGGGAATGTCACCGCGAACAATTTTGCAGAATACACAATTATGCTCCATGCTCTTTTCCCCTTTTGTGTTCCTTTTGCCTTGACAATTCACAGGGCAAACTTGTCGTAGTTTTATTCGAGCATTGTACAGCCACAAAAATATAGTAGTCGCAGGCCTTGAATCACCTTAACTCGCCGAATTGCTTTTGCAATTGCCGGACGGCGGCGGGCGGACAATATATCAACGAAAAGGTGTTTTGGCGCGGGCTTCCAGCCCGCCGACTGTCGATTTCCGATTGCCCCAGGGTCGCCCTTCGGTTGCCCCTGGACTTTCGAATTGTACCGGGGCGCTGCCCCGAGGCCTCCACCCCGACGGAGTGATCCAAGCCAAGGGCCTGGGGTCAAGCAATGCGCGACCCCAGGTACGGTTTGAGCAAAATCATTGGCGGACTGGAAGCCCGGCGTCACCGTAGCCCAGGGCAAGCGGAGCGCCGCCCTGGGTTGGGATGATGATGGATTGAAGCCTGAAGGGCTTCCTCAACGCCCAGCCCAGCACCGGGCACGGGTTGAGGCGCCTCTTCAGGGCACGATCAACGACCCGACCAGGCCCCGGGCCTGCCCGGGGCTACGGTGAGGATGCGGAATCCGGGTAGTCCCTGTAGATGTTGCGCAAGGCCCGGCCGTAGCGGGCGCCGCGCCAGAAAAACCGGGCCAGATCGCGCCACCCTACCTTTACCCGATTGCGCCGCCAAGGATTCTCGCGAACTCCGAGCAGGAACAGCAAGGCGAACTGGGCGTAGAACTTCTTGAGCGGCAAGGTGGTCGGCAGCAGGGTGTGCATGCAGTCGTAGAAAGCGTGCGGATCGGGACAGACAAAGCTTTCCCGATGTTGTTGCCAAAGCTCGGTGCCGGGCGCCGGCGAAAACACGGTGAACGAAACCTCGGCCGGACCGATCCGCGACACTGTGCGCCGCAGTTTCATGAAATCCTCCATCGAAAAATCGGGGTTGACCATGAGAGCCGCGTGCAGTCCGATCCCCAGCTCGCGCAACTGCTCGACCGCCCGATAGTTGACATCGACATCGATTCCCTTGTTGTAGGCTCGCAAATTCTCCGCCTCCATCGACTCCAAGCCCACATAAAGCAGCGAGAGACCGGCCTCCTTCCATAGCCTGAACAACTCGGGATGGCGGCAGATCGTGTCGGCCCGCGCCCAGCTGATATAATGCTTGCGGACTCCGCGCTCGATCAGCAGGCGGGCGATTTCCCCGGTCCGCCGCGGATTGATGAACATCTCGTCGTCGACAAAATAGACATGGTTCTCGGGCAAGGCGGCGATCTCGTCGACCACGGCTTGCGGATTCCGCTGCAAGTATTTGCCCCGCGCCAAATGATGGACCACGCAGAAATTGCAGCGATTGGGGCAGCCGACACTGGTGCGCACCGAGGCGGTGGTCGGAAACAGGTTCGGCAACCGTTCGCCCGGACCGCCATGCCAGATGCAGTAGTAGGCGGAGCGGTCGACCAGGTCGCGGCGCGGCGCTGGCACCTCGTCATATTCCGGCAAGGCCGGGGGCGGCAGTTCGGCCAGTTCCGCGAACCGCGGCGAATCGGTCGGCAGCAGGGCTTCGGTTGCCGGAAGTCGCGGCTCGGCGGGCCACCGGCGCAACAGTTCGCGGATCGCACTGCCGCCCTCGCCACGCACCACCAGGTCGATGACGCCCGGCAATTGAAAGTCGTGCGGTGCGATGGTGGCATGCACTCCGCCGGCCAGCACCAGGGCTTGCGGCAGCCGGTCTTTGGCTTGCCGCGCCAATTTCTTGACGACGGCCGCCTGATTGGAATAGGCGGTAAACCCCACCACCTCGGGCCGCCATTCCGCCAGAACCCGGGAGAAGGCTTGAGCCGGCTTCTTTTCGGAGGCCAAGTCGAGAATCCGCACCGGACAGTCGGCGGGAATGCCGCCCGCCACGATCTCCAGGGACAATGGCTCCAGGTGCAAGAACGGCTGCAGGCGCCGCGCCACTTGCAGCATGATTGGCGGGCGAACCAGAAGAATCTTCATAGCCGATATGTCTGCCGTTGATCTGCTCATGCCTCTGTCCCTATGCGAGTCAGCTCCACCGCGCGGTGGCCGCTTCTTGGCTGCGACCTCTTTTGCCCCAAGGTGACCTGAAAAAGCCTCCGGTTTCTCTTGAAGGCCGATTCGCTGTCGTATTTTTTCCCGCCGAAGTTGGAGGAGGCCAGGATCTTCATAAAATAGAGCGGGCACGGCTCGAACGTC
>SLSR01000128.1 GCA_007130365.1 Lentisphaeria bacterium | reverse complement strand
GGCGTTTGGCGGGTCGATCCCCAATGCGCGGACTGGGCGCCCAACGACTGCGGCTCGATCAACAGCGTTCTGATCGTCGAATGACTGATCCCGTCCGATGGTTTCAGGGCAAGCTTCACCGCCGCCCCATGTGGGATGGCGGCTCGAATTCCGATCATCGACGACAAGTCGATGGTCGCCTTCGATGGTCTATTCTAAATCAACCCCATTTCCAAGAAGCATGGGATAATCGTGGATAATTATCTGAAGATGCATAAAATACATTTGTTCAACGTCGCGCCGGCGATTCCGGAGAAGATCTCGTTTCTGGAAACCTTGGCCAACAACATGTGGTGGTGCTGGAACCTCGACGCCCTGGAGCTTTTCCGGCGCATCAACCCGCAATTGATTCGTCAGTCCGGCTACAACCCGCTCAAGTTTCTCAATCTGATCCCGCAGGAACGCCTGGAAAGCCTGGCCGAAGACGACGGCTTTCTGCGCCAGATGGAGACAGTCAAGGCTCGTTTCGAAGAGGAGACCAAAGGCGGAGTAATCGGCGGGGAGTGTTCGACTGCCGGCGACTGCACAGCCTACTTCTCCCTGGAATACGGAATTCACGAAAGTGTCAAGATATATTCCGGTGGTCTTGGCATCCTGGCCGGCGATCACTTGAAGACGGCCTCGTGCATGAACATCCCGCTGGTCGGCGTCGGTCTGCTCTATCGGCTGGGATATTTTCAGCAATACCTCAACGAAACCGGCTGGCAGCAGGAGCACTATCCGGAAAACGAACTGAATCTAATGCCGCTGACCCAAGTCTGCGACGACCATGGCAAGCCCCTGCTGATCACACTGCCGCTGCCCGAAGGGCCGCTCAAGATCGCGATCTGGAAGCTGCCGGTAGGCCGTGTCCCCCTGTTCCTGCTCGATGCCAATATCGTGGAGAACAACCACCATTTCCGCGAACTGACCGCCCAGCTCTATGGCGGCGACCGGCAAATGCGCCTGCGCCAGGAGCTGATTCTCGGCATCGGCGGCTTTCGCGCCCTGCTGGCCATGGGATACCATCCGGCAGTCTGCCACATGAACGAGGGGCATGCCGCCTTTCTCAGTCTGGCCCGGCTGAACTACCTGACCCGTGAAAAGGGATTGGATTTCGCCGCCGCCTACGAAGTGGTTTCAAGAACCAACGTGTTCACCACGCACACCCCGGTGCCGGCCGGCAACGAAGTCTTCGAGGTCGATCTGCTGCGCCCCCACCTGCGGGCTTTGGCCGAGGATCTCGGAATCGCGCCGGACAAGGTGATCGAATGGGGTCTGCCGCCGGGCGGGGAAAAGCATGAAATGTCAATGACCGTCTTCGGCCTGCGCATGGCACAACAGGCCAACGGAGTCAGCCGCCTGCACGGACAAGTGGCGCGCAACATGTGGGCCGATCTCTGGCCGGGACACTCCAGGGACGAAGTGCCGATCGACTCGATCACCAACGGCGTGCATGTGCCGTCCTGGCTCTGCCAGGAAATGGCCACCCTGTTCGACCGTTTCCTCGGGCCGGACTGGCGCCATCGTCCGAACGAAGTCGCGGAACGCATCGACGAAGTGCCCGACGAAGAGCTGTGGCGAGCCCGGGAAACCGTGCGCGGCCGGCTGATCCGCAGTGCCCGCGAATTGCTGGAAAGGCAGTTGAGCAACCGCAACGCCCCGCTGTCCGAAGTGTCGCAGGCCAAAAACGTTTTGGATCACGACGCTCTAACCATTGGCTTCGCCCGCCGCTTCGCCACCTACAAGCGGGCGACCCTGCTGCTGCGCGACCCCGACCGCCTGATCGCACTCCTGAAAAACGACCACCGCCCGGTGCAGTTGATCTTCTCCGGCAAGGCTCATCCGCACGACGACGAGGGCAAGGAGTTCATTCGGCAAATCGTCGAGTTCGCACGCAGCGCCGAGGTTCATCGGCACATCGTGTTCCTCGAGAACTACGACATGAACATCGGCCGCCGCATGGTCCAGGGGGCGGACGTCTGGCTCAACATGCCGCGGCGGCCGCAGGAGGCCAGCGGCACCTCCGGCATGAAGGCGGCGCTGAACGGCGGCCTGCATCTCAGCGTGCTCGACGGCTGGTGGGCAGAAGGCTACACCCGAGAGCGCGGCTGGGCGATTGGCGACGGCGTGATCGACGAAGATCCGGAGTTCCAGGACATGGTCGAGTCGCAAGCCCTGTACAACCTTCTGGAGAACGAGGTCGTGCCCTGTTTCTACGAACGCCAGTCCGACTACCTGCCGAGCCGCTGGACTGCCATGATGAAAGCCTCGATAAAAATGGGGCTGCTTGACTTCACCAGCCATCGCATGCTGGAAGAGTACAATCAGAAATTCTACAGCCCGGCTCGACAGGAATACGAAAAGCTGCTGGCCGACAACGGCAAGCGGGCCAAGGAGTTGATCAAGCAACGCCAACGCCTCGAAAAGCTGTGGAAGTCGGTGCGCGTGGCCATGCCCAGTTCGGATCATGAAAGCGCCAACTTCTATGTCGGCGACAGCTTTAAAGTCACCACGCAGGTCCACCTCGGCGAACTGAAGCCGGAGGAGGTGGACGTTGAACTCTACTACGGGCCGGTCGGCTCCTCCAACAAGATATTGACCAGCCACGTCAAGATAATGGAGATGCAAAAGGAACAGGGGGAAGGCAACTACGAATACGTCTACGAACTGACCTGTGAAACCACCGGGCGCTACGGCTTCACCGCCCGGGTTACGCCGCGCGGGCATGACTGGAAAAAGGTGACGCCAGGCTTCATCGTCTGGGCGGAGGAGGGAGAATAGCGTGAAGGGCTCGCAGAAACCGCGCATTCTGATCGTCACCCCCGAGATCACCTACCTGCCCAGTGGCATGGGCAATATGGCCAAGCATTTCACGGCCAAAGCCGGAGGCCTGGCCGATGTCTCGGCCGCCCTGGTTTCCGCTCTTTTCGAGCTGGGCGCCGATGTCCATGTGGCGCTGCCGCACTATCGGCGCATGTTCCACATCGATGTCGGACGCCTGATCAGCGAGGAGCTGCGGGTCTACAAAAACAAACTGCCGGACGACCGCATTCACTTGGCGGAAGACCGCATCTTCTACTATCGCAGCGCGATTTACGACGGCTACTCCAACAGCGACATAAAAGTGTCTTTGGCCTTTCAGCGCGAAGTCTTGAACAACATCATCCCCCGCGTTCAACCCGACCTGATCCACTGCAACGACTGGATGACCGGCCTGGTGCCGGCCATGGGGCGGCGCCTCAACATCCCGTGCCTGTTCACCATCCACAACCTCCACACCTGCGAAGTCACTCTGGAGCAGATCGAGGAAAACGGCATCGACGCCGCTGAATTCTGGCTCAACCTGTTCTACAGGCAGCCCCCCGGCAACTACGAGCAGACCCGCTCTTCGATTCCGGCCGACCTGCTGGCCAGCGGTATTTTTGCGGCTCACTTCATCAATACCGTAAGCCCGACCTTCCTGCACGAGATCGTCGAAGGCCGGCACGACTACATTCCGGGAAACATCAGATGGGAAATGATACAAAAACTGGATGCCGGCTGCGCGGCCGGCATTCTAAACGCCCCCGATCCCACCTTCAATCCGCAGACCGACGAATTGATCGAGCGCAACTACAGTCCGCGCACCCACACCGAGGGCAAGCGTGCCAACAAGCTGGCATTCCAGGAGCGCATGGGGTTGCGGCCGGACGCCAAAGCACCGGTCTTCTTCTGGCCTTCGCGCTTGGATCCGGTGCAGAAGGGCTGCCAACTGCTGAGCGACATCCTCTATCATATCGTTTCCCGGTACTGGCGGGAAAATTTGCAGATCGCGGTCGTGGCCAACGGCCCCTATCACCAGGTCTTTCATGACATTGTCGAATTCCACGATCTCTATGGACGCGTGGCAGTCTGCGATTTCGACGAAAGGCTTTCGCACCAAGGCTACGCCGGCTCTGACTTCATCCTTATGCCCTCGCGCTTCGAACCCTGCGGACTGCCCCAGATGATCAGCGCCCTTTACGGCTCTCTGCCGGTAGTCCACGATACCGGCGGCCTGCATGACACGGTCGAGCACCTGCAAACTGAAGACAATGCCGGCAACGGCTTCGTCTTCGAAACCTACGACAGCGGCGGCCTGGTTTGGGCGATCGACCAGGCCATGCACTTCTATCGCCGACCCGCCCGGCTTCGGCAAGCCCAAATCGCCCGAGTCATGAAGGAAAGCCGCAACCGCTTCAACCATTCAGTGACCGCCCAGAAATACTTCGACATCTACGAAAGAATGCTGCAGCGCCCTTTGATCAACCTGGTTTGACCGCGACGCTCACCCAAAGGAGGCACCTCGATTCCGCCTCAGGCGGAGCGATGTGCCCGTCCTGGCTTGAGGTGCCCCGCCGGGGCACAATCGGCAATCGACAAAAAACATGAGGGGCACCCCACAATCACACTCTGCCTTTTTCCGTCGAAATCGCGGGCTCCATCTTGACCCTTGCCCCCGACCAATTATATTACGCCAGATCATTGCGATCACAGGGGAACGACAACAATCCCAATCGAATTCGCAATCGCACCAGAGGGCATAGGCCGATCAGCCATCCAGATCGAAACCGCGCATCGGCAATTCAGCGGCTAAACAACCAGGCAACACAGGAACCTCCAACATGTACACAACTTCCGACCTCCGCAAAGGCCTGAAGATTGAAATCGACGGCGAACCGTACGTCATTACCAACTTCGAATTCTGCAAGCCGGGCAAAGGTCAGGCCCTCTATCGGTGCAAGCTCAAAAGCATGCTTTCCGGCTCGACCATGGATCGCACCTTCCGCTCGGCCGACCGGATCGACAAACCGGACTTGGCGACCCGCGAAGTCATCTATTCCCATGGCGAAGGCGACATGCATGTCTTCATGGACGCCGAGACCTACGAGCAGTTCCATCTCGCGCCGGAAGTACTCGGCGACCAGGTCAACTTCCTGAAGGAAGATATCGAATGCGAAATCCTCTTCTATCGCGACCGCCCGGTTGAAGTCACGCTGCCGATTTTCATTGAAGCCAAAATCGCCCGCACCGACCCCGGCGCCCGCGGCGACACGGCAACCAATGTGACCAAGCCGGCCTGGCTCGAGAACGGCTATGAAATCCAAGTGCCGATCTTTCTCAACCAAGGGGATGTGGTCAAGATCGACACCCGCACCGGCGCCTACAGTGAACGCGTCAGCAAAGCTTGATCAAAATCCCGAGCTGCGATCCCGGGCTCCGGCTCTCGAAGCCCGCGCGGAACTCAATCGCGCCATCCGCGACTGGTTCCGGGAACAGGACTTCCTCGAAGTCGAAACCCCGATCCGCCTGCCGGCCCCCGCCCTGGAGGAACACATAGACTGCCCGCCGTGCGGCGAGCATGACCGCCTGCGCGCCTCGCCCGAGCTGCACATGAAACGCCTGCTCGCCGCCCTGCAAAAACCGGTCTTCCAAATCGGCCCCTGCTTCCGCGACGGCGAACGCGGCCCCAGCCACCTGCCCGAATTCCAGATGCTGGAATGGTATCGTCCGCAGGCCGACAATCAAGAGATTCTGATTGACGCCAAATCACTGCTCCGCCACTGCGCCGAGCGTTTGGGCGGGGGGGGGCGCCGATTCCGCGGCCAGTCCGTCGACTTCGCAGGGCAATGGCAGGAACTAAGCGTCGACCAGGCCTTCGACAGGTTCGCCGAGACTTCCGTCGACCAAGCCCTGGCGGAAGACCGCTTTGAACAGATTCTGGTCGAACAGGTGCTGCCGGCGGCCGGCGGCCGGCAACCCCTGGTGCTGCACGGCTTTCCCCTGGCTCTCGGCGCCTTGGCCCGGCGTGATCCGGCCACCGGCCGAGCCGAGCGCTGGGAGCTGTTCGTGGCCGGCCTGGAGCTGGCCAACGCCTACAGTGAACTTACCGACTGCCAGGAACAGATCGGCCGCTTTCGGAAGGCCGCCGCAGTGCGCCGGAGCCGGGGGAGCGACAACTATCCGGTCGACCTGCGCTATCTCGAACAATTGCGCCGAGGCTTCCCGCCCTGCGCCGGCATCGCCCTCGGAGTCGACCGTCTGCTTATGGTTCTGAGCGGGCGCGACACCATTGACCAGGTCGTTCCCTTCCCCCCCGAATCGGAGCTGGTGGCGCCGCTGGAGCAGATATCCAAATTTGTCGGAGACACTAAATAGCCACAACTCATTTTTACCGCAGATCAGGCAGATTCACAAAAAAAGGCCGGCGAAGACGTTTCCGCCCGCGCCGGCCTTAGGTTAAGGTTACCGTTTGGTTCTAGTAGCGACCGCGACCGCCGAAGCCGCCGCCGTCACGCCGCGGTCCACGACCGCCGCCACCGCCGCCGCCACCAAAGCCGCTGCGCTCGCGCTCGCGGGCTTCGTTGACTTTGATTTCGCGACCGTCCAGACTCGCACCGTCCATCTCTTTGACGGCATTGTCGGCGTCTTCGTCATTGACATAAGTGACAAAGCCGAAACCGCGGGACCGACCGGTCTCTCGATCCGTAATGATTTTGGCTTCCGTCACTTCGCCAAAGCGCTCAAACGCTTCCCGAAGTCCATCATCCGTGGTTCCCCAACTAACACCGCCTACAAACAACTTCTTTGACATTCTCTTCTCACTTTTCTCTAACAGATTCCGGTTTCGCGACCTCTGCCTTCCAAGGGCGAAACCATTATTACGGTTGCCGAGACTTGTTCCCGGGAACCGAAAACTACCGGTCTTGTCCGAATCCGTTGATCTGGACTTCGACAATTGACCGAACTGAACGAAGTCTTCGACCTTGAACCGGCTGCCGACCGCCGATTTTTGAAAAACGACCGTCGACAGCGACCGGTGAAAGCAATATGAAAATAATATATCACCATTAATCAACTGCGCAAGTCGAAGCGACAAAATTCATGGACAACCCGAAAACGGCATCTCCACAGACTGGCGATTTCGCGTCCGCTTGATATATTCAATGTTTGCTCGCAACTGAAATTCGAATTTTCACCACATAGCCCCAGGCCATGCCTGAAACCAAACGACACAAAGATATGCCGAAGATTCTGCGCCTGCGCCATTACGGCGATCCGATTCTATGGCAAAAGGCCAGGCCAGTCGCGGCGCCCGCTCCGGAAATTCTTGCCCTGGCCGAGGATATGATCGCCACCATGTACGATTCCGACGGCATCGGCCTGGCGGCGCCGCAGATCGGGCACGCCATCCGCCTGATTGTGGTCGACGTCCGCAGCGCGCAACCGGAAGCCTGGCCGCCCCGGTCGCCCGGCGAGCAGATGCTCACGGCCAGAATGCCGCTTGTCCTACTCAATCCGAGGATACTCGAAAGCTCGCCCGACCGCGAAATCTGCGAGGAAGGATGCTTAAGCCTGCCCGACATCCACGGCCCGGTCGAGCGGCCGGCCACCGTGCTTTTGCAGGCCACTCTGGCCGACGGCTCGGAGATTCGCACCGAATGCGGCCGCCTTTTCGCCCGTTGCCTGCAACACGAGATCGACCACCTGGATGGAATCACCTTCGATCGCCGCCTGCCGGCGGGCGTGACCGAAAAACTGCGCCCGCAACTCGACGGGCTGGAAAAACGAACCCGCAAACGGCTGCGGCGCAATTCATGAGCAAGCTCCGCCAGCATCAACCCGGCGCAACCGGAAGAAGAGGTGGAACTGTCGGCTTCTTCCTGCTTCTCTACAACCTGTTCACGCAACCGAGAATTTTGCTGGGTTTGGCTCTCGAACCCTGGTCGCGAGCCTTGCTTCGCACTATGCTCGTCATCCTGATTTGCGCCAGCGCCAACTGGCTGTTTCGAGTCAAGCCGACGATTGAGGCGGCCGCCGCCTGGGCCGCCTGGTTCGAGGCTCGCACCGAGCAAGTTGCGATCACGGACGGCAAACTCGAATGGCAGCAACCGGAAACCACTCCCGCCACCTTCTGGCATGGCTCCTACCGTATCGACTTTATGCCCGAGTCCAGTTCGTTCTCCACTCCCGACTCGTCAACCGAGGGCAGCCACGGCGTCTGGATCGCCCCCGACCAAGCCTATCTTTGGGGCCGCGACCACGACAACCAAGTAGTCAAGCAGACTCTTTGGCAAGACGGCTTGATTCTCGGCCGGCTCGACCCTGGATCGCTGCTCGGCCAGGATCAGCGCCTGCGTCCGGGCGAATTTGTCCCGCGAGTTCGCCAATGGACTTGGCGGGTGGCCGTGCCGATGCTCTGGCTGGTCGAATTCTGGCGCGTTCTCTTCGTCTATTTTTTCTATACTCTGATTTTCGCCGCCATTCCGTTCATCCTGCGCGGCCCGATGAGTGCCTATGGCTTTGCCGGAGTGCATTCCTTCTATCTGCACGCCGGTTTGCCGCCCCTGCTGATCGCCACCGTCTACAATCTGCTGTCCCTGCCCTGGTTCGACTTCAGCTCCCTCTTTGTGCTCGGTTTCCTGCTCTATATGGGGTTCGTGATCTGGCAAACCGGCCGCGGACTGCAATTGCCGCCACGACCACCAAAATAAGGACTGTCGACAATCATGAATCCAGTGATTTTTTCGCTTGGCCCCCTGACTGTTCGCTGGTACGGCCTGTTCATGGCACTCGCCCTGATCGCCGGCTTTCTGCTGATCTCGCGACGCACCAGCCGTTTCGGCCTGCGTCCGGAACAGGTCGGCGATCTGCTGTTTATGGCCATCGTAGCCGGCTTGCTCGGAGCCCGCCTATTCTACGTGGTTCAGCACTGGCCGGAATATCTTGATAATCCCGGGCAGATCATCCGGATCGACCGCGGCGGCCTGGTTTTTTTCGGCGGCTTTGTCGGAGCCACTTTGGCTGGATTCGCCTTTTGCCGCGTGCGCCGCTGGCGGTTCGCGGAAATCCTTGACCTGTGCATTCCGGCTCTGCCCCTCGGCCACGCGCTTGGGCGGGTCGGCTGCTTTCTCAACGGCTGCTGCTTCGGCCGGCCAAGCGCCAGCCGCCTGGCCGTGACCTACCCCGCCGCCGCCTACCCGGAAGTGCTGCAGGCACAGATCGCCCAGGGCTTGCTGCCGGCCGGAGCCAGCCAGCCCCTGCCCGTATTCCCGGTGCAACTGCTGGCCGCCCTGCTCAACCTCGCCATCTGTCTGTTCCTGCTCAAAGTGGAGAGGCGCCTGAAGCGGCGCGGCCAGCTCTTCGCCCTCTACCTGATCGCCTACAGCCTGACCCGCTTTTCCGTCGAGTTTGCCAGAGGCGACCACCTGCACCAATTTATTGGCCTCACCCCGGCGCAGACTACCGCCATCGTCGTCCTGCCCATCGGCCTGGCCTGGTTTTTAATATTGCAGCCACGCATTCAGGATAGGTGACCGTCAGTACGTTCACGGTTTTTGTTCTAGGATAATCACAGTATGCGATATCGTCCCGTGGAAACCCTGGTGCTGGTGATCAGCGTCCTCAAGTGGGTTGTCATTGCCGCTTGCGTAGGCGTCATTGTCGGCCTGCTCTCCTCCCTGTTCCTGGTCTGCCTCGACTCGGGCATCGCCCTGGTTTCAGGCTTTCCCCGCTACTATTGGCTGCTGCCCCTGGCCATGCTCGCCTGTCCGCTGCTGGTCAACAAGCTGTGCCCGGAAGCCCGCGGACACGGTACGGAGAAGGTGATCGAGGCCTTGCACAAAAAGCGCGGCGAGATTCGTCCGGCGGTTATTCCGACCAAGTTTCTGGCGACCATCCTGACCATTGTGTTCGGCGGTTCGGCAGGCAAGGAGGGACCGGCCGCGCAGATGGGCGCCGGGGCGGCCGCGATCTTCGCCAAGGCCTTGCGCTTCGGCGAGGATGAACGAAAGAAAATCGTGATCTGCGGAATCAGCGCCAGCTTCGCGGCGGTCTTCGGAACGCCTTTGGGCGGCGCCATTTTCGGAGTCGAGGTGCTGTTCGTCGGCCGGATCATGTACGGCGTGCTGCTGCCGTCGGTAGTCTCCGGGATCGTGGCCCACCAGGTCACGGCCTGGCTGGGGGTGCCCCACATCAACTATCTCCATGTCTCGGAACATCCCCGGATCGTCGAAGGAGTGGTTCAGGCCGAACTCTTCGGCTGGACGCTCGGAGCGGGCATCTTCTTCGGATTGTGCGCGATTCTTTTTGTCGAAATGCTCGACGGCGGCGAGCGGCTGGCCAAGGCCAGCAAGCTGCCGTCATATGCCAAAGGCGCTCTGGCCGGCCTGGCCATGGTCGGTCTGTCCCTGCTGTTCTCCACCGACTATCTGGGACTGGGCACGAGCACCATCAACGCCGCCCTCAACGGGGTTTCGGTGGTTTGGTACGCCTTTCTCCTGAAGATGCTGTTCACCGTGGCCACCCTCAGTTTCGGGGGCAGCGGCGGCCTGGTCACGCCACTGTTCTTTATCGGAGCGACGGCGGGATTGACCTTTGCTTCTCTTTTCAACCTCGACCCGCAGATCTTCGCGGCTCTCGGGCTGGTCGCGGTGCTGGCCGGCGCCACCAACACCCCCCTGGCCTGCACAATTATCGGAATCGAAATGCTGGGTCGGGAAATGGCGCCCTACACGGCTACGGTCTGTGTCATCGCCTTTTTGATCACCGGCTACCGCAGCGTCTACCCCTCGCAAGTGCTGGCGATCATCAAATCCTCC
>SLSR01000018.1 GCA_007130365.1 Lentisphaeria bacterium | reverse complement strand
TCTTAGATTTTGTGGGTAACACCTGAAACCCGACACCTGACACCTGAAACCTGAAACCCGAATTCTGTCACGAGCAATGCATCATTTCTGAATGTGAACTGAAACAAGCTACCCACTCAAAGTGAGAAAGAAACAAAATGAAGGTTCTTTTTCTCTGTACCGGCAATTCATGCCGCAGCCAGATGGCCGAGGGATGGGCGCACCATTTGAAAGGCGATGTACTTGAAGTTTACTCGGCCGGGATCGAGACCCACGGGCTCAATCCGCGGGCGGTCCGGGCAATGGCCGAGGCGGGAGTGGATATTTCAGGGCATACATCGCAGCATGTCGGCGAATTCGACGACATGGAATTCGACTATGTGGTGACGGTCTGCGGCCACGCCAACGAAAATTGCCCGATATTTCCCGGCTCAGCCAAGGTCGTCCATGTCGGATTCGACGATCCGCCGAAGCTGGCGGCGGCGGCCGCGACCGAAGAGGGAACAATGAACTGCTATCGCCGGGTGCGGGATGAAATTCGCGAGTTTGTCGAACGGATGCCGGAGAATTTGGCCGGCTCTTGAATTGTTCAGGAATCCGGCTGATCAGTTAGATCCGACTGATCCGGCTGATCATTGATTTCCGAGTTCCTGCAAAGAATGCCATAGAGAGTAAGGGCAAGTCAATCATGACCGAGAAAAAGAATGCCAATGAAGCGATCCGAGAGAAGGTTGGAAGACGCTATGCGCAAATAGCCGAAGACTCCAGCCAGAGTTGCTGCGGAGGGTCAGCTTCCTACGCCACTGCCGAGTCCGCGCAAGGCTGTTGCGACGACGCCATTTCCCGCGGCACCCTTGGCCGGGGAGAGGCATCCCGGAAACTCGGCTATTCCGAGGAAGAAGTGCAGGCGGTGCCGACCGGCAGCAATCTGGGGCTGGGCTGCGGCAATCCCGGTGCCATTGCCGCCCTGAAACCGGGAGAGACGGTGCTCGATCTGGGGTGCGGTGCCGGGTTCGACTGTTTCCTGGCGGCCCGCCAGGTCGGCGAAGCCGGGCTGGTGATTGGGGTGGATATGACTCCGGAAATGCTGACCCAGGCTCGCGCCAATGCCGTCAAATACAATTATTCCAATGTCGAATTCCGGCTTGGCGAAATCGAAAGCCTGCCGGTGGCCGACAACCTGGTTGATGTCATTATCTCCAATTGCGTGATCAATCTGTCGCCCGAGAAGGACAAGGTTTTTCAAGAATCATGGCGCGTGCTCAAGCCCGGCGGCCGGTTGGCGGTCTCGGACGTGGTCGCCCGCGCCCCCCTGCCTGAAGTTATTCGCCGCGATCCGGAGAAGTATTGCGGCTGCATTGCCGGCGCGGCGACCGTGGAGGACGTGAACAACATGCTGGCCGCCGCCGGCTTTGGCGAAATTGAAATCGAGCTAAAAGAAGAAAGCAAGAAATTCATCAAGGATTGGCTTCCCGAGTCGGGCGCCGAAAACTTTGTAGTGTCGGCCAACATCACGGCCATGAAGCCTAAACCAACATACAAGGAATAAAAACCATGGTCGGCGAGAGGCCGACCTCACTATAACTATAATCGACAAGGAGCAACAACCATGACATGCAGTGCACAGGATCCGAATGAGAAGAAGCTGAACGTGTTCGAGCGCTATCTGACGATCTGGGTGGCGCTGTGCATTGTCGGGGGCATCGTTCTGGGCAAGCTCGCTCCGGAGGTGGCCGAGTACCTGGACGGCGTCGCGCTCCATGTCGATGATGCTCCAGTGGTCTCGATCCCGATCGCCATCGCCCTGTTTTTCATGATGTATCCGATCATGGTCAAGATCGACTTCGGCGAGGTGATCCGGGCTGGCAAGACTCCGAAGCCGGTTTTGCTCACTCTGTTCATGAACTGGTGCGTCAAACCCTTCACCATGTTCGCCATCGCCTGGTTTTTCCTGGGCTACCTGTTCCGCGACCTGATGCCGGGCATGGATGTGCTCAAGGACGGCACCGAGGTCGAGCTGTGGCGCTCCTATATCTCCGGCGCCATTCTTCTGGGCATCGCCCCCTGCACCGCGATGGTCTTGATGTGGGGCTATCTGGCGCGCGGCAACCAGGGGCTGACTCTGGTGATGGTGGCGATCAACTCGCTGACCATGCTGGTGCTGTACGGGCTGCTCGGCGGCTGGCTGCTGGGAGTCAACGAAATGCCGGTGCCGTGGGAGGCGCTGCTGCTGTCGATCGGGATCTACGTGGCTCTGCCTCTGGTGGCCGGCTATTTCTCGCGCAAATGGATTATCAGGGCCAAGGGCATCGAATGGTTCAGCGAGAAATTCCTGCATGTTCTGACGCCGGTCTCGATCATCGCGCTGCTCGGCACCCTGGTGCTGCTGTTCAGCTTCAAGGGCGAGGTGATTGTGGCCAACCCGCTGACCATTCTGTGGATCGCGATTCCCCTCTCGCTCCAGACGATCCTGATCTTCAGCATTACCTACGGTCTGGCAAAATTGCTGAGATTCTCCTATCAGGACGCGGCTCCGTCCGCCATGATCGGCGCCTCGAACCATTTCGAGGTGGCGATCGCCACCGCCACCATGCTCTACGGCCTGGGCAGCGGCGCCGCTCTGGCGACCGTGGTCGGGGTGCTGATCGAGGTGCCGATCATGCTGATGCTGGTGAAAGTCTGCCTGCGCAGCAAGGGCTGGTTCAAGTCTGCGCCTGCGCCCGCAACAGGTTCAAGATGATCAGACCGTGGCCATGACATCTTCCCCAGCGCCGCTTCATCCTGGGAATACTTCAATCTTTTCGCTTTTCATCCGGCTTATTCCGGAACGATCATGTACTGGAAGATGCGTTGGCGGGAATTGCAGGTGATGTAGAAGGCGCGGCCGTCGCACCGCCAGGCCAGGCCGCGCGGGTTGATCGCCTGGGCGCTGACGTCGAAGGTCGGTTCGAGACTGGCGGAAGCGACCTGCCAGGGTTCGGACAGATCATACTCCAGAATTTCGCGGCGGGCGGTGTCCAGAAGCCACATCCGGGAACCCTCCGGATGCAGTTCGATGCCGCGAACCGCTCTCTGCTCCCGCGAAATGTCGAGCGTGTTCTCCCAGGCGAGCGTGGCCACGTCCCAGGGAGTGCTCAGCCTGTACTGATAGACCTCCTGGTTGATCCTGTCCTCGACATAGAAGCGGGTGCCGTCCGGCGCGAAATGAATATCATGCCCCCGCACCAGGCTTGCATTCTCGCAGTGCAGGGGTTTGCGCTTGCGCAAGGTCGCCGAATCGACCTCCCAGGGGATCGCCAGTTCGTACTGCAAAATTTCGCTGCGATTCAGCACATACATGTCGGCGCCGGTCTCCGGATGCAAAAAGAGGCCGTGCGCGGCGGTGGCCGCAAGCTGCAACTCGCGCGCATACTCGGCGCTGTCGACCTCCCAGGGTTTGGCCAGCGTGTACTCGACTACGTTTCTGGTACCCCGGCCGACCACGTACATCCGGCTGCCGTCGGGCTGGAAGGCGAGCGCGCGGGCATCGGCGGTATGTTCGGAGATGTCGGTTGAGCGACCGCTGTAGGCAGCCCCCGCCACTTGCCAGGAGCGGGCGTTCGCGGCTTCCGCTGCATCCGCGCCACGAATCTCCAAGACCGGCAAAGAGGCGCAGAAGACCATCAAGGCCAGCCGGACGAGGGGTCGGCGCATGTCTTGCCCGACGATTTTCCACTTCATGGGCAACTCCTTTTGTTGTGAAAAGCCGTAAAATATCTTCGCAAACTCATTTTTACAAAATTCTGCCGTCATGGTGGCCGGGTTGGCTTTTGCGAATATGGTATATATATATATCATCAGTTTCCCGACTCCACAAGAGAATGGAGGAAAAGTCTTTCAATTTCAAATATTTGGAATATGGCGGTCGCCCGAAATGACACAGGCAAAGCTCAATCCCGGCGAAAGCGTTGGAGCCTTGGCGGAGCACAATCCGTTCGAGTTCGGCGAGGCCACCCTGACGGTGGTTCCCGAAGCGGGCGGATGGCGGGCGGTTCACCGCGACCAGCCCTGCGGAGCGCCGGCGGAAATTCGACTGGGCGACCAGACGATAGTCGAGAATTGCCATTTCTATCTCGACGGCCTGGGGTCTGGCCAGGCGCTTTTACAGAAGCGCCGCGCCCATCGCAGGGCAGGGGCGGCGGTGGTCGAGGAGAGCGGCCTGTTCCCGTTCGGTCGCGAACTCGGCTTTCGCCAGTCCAGCCGCTATGCCTTCAATCATCTGCGCGCAACCTTCGATTTCGAGTGGCCGGCCGGACAGCCGGTGGAAAGGCATCTTGGAGTGGGCTCGCTGTTCCTGCCGGGTCAGTGGCAGAGCTATTTCTGCCTGCCGCCGGCGCGTCACCTCGCGGAGGGCGCGGCGCCGGCCAGGGTTTCCATTCCAGCGCCGCCGACGAGCGGTGAAACCATGATCGGACACTGGCATCGCCCGCCGCTGGCGCTGGTTTTTCGGCGCGCCGACGGAACGCGCGTCGAAGTCGGCAGTGGCTCCGACCTTTGGCGCTGGCAGCAATCGCTGGGAGCCGGGCCGGAGAGCGGCAGCTATAAACTGATGTTGCGAGCCGACGGCATTCGGGTGGTTCGCGAGCCTTTGATGACCTGCGCGCCCTTTACCCCGGCCGCCCAGGCCTATCGCTTCAAATGGCATCTGGCCTGGGATCAAGATGGCGGAAGGCAACTCCCGACCGAAGGCGGCCGGGACGGTCGCGAGCGGCATGAACTATCCCTGGCGAGCGGCGAACTGCCGGCGGCGGCCCGGCGACGGCAAGCCAGCGGAACCGACCCCGCCGTCCGGGAGCCGGCCGCTGCCTGCTGGCTGGCGGCGGCCACCCAGCGCGAAATCAAACGGCGCGTCCGCCAGCTCGCCGCACTGCCGCCGGCTCCCCGGATTCTGACGATCAGGGATTTCTCGCCGGGCTTCTGTCTCGACGGTTCGCACCTGCAAAGGGGTCGGCGTGGCGAACTCGAGCATTGGGACTTGGACGCGATGCTCGAACTTGTCGCTTGGATGCGGCGCCAGCTCGGCTCGGAATGGCAGGTGGCGGCAGCAGACGACCGGCTGCAGGATGAACTGCCCTCCCTGGCCGGCCTGTTTCGCATTGATTAATCAGGTTCACCAAGCATTGGTTGCCGGGAATTGAACTTCAAACCGCAGGAGTATGTCGATGCGCAGTCTCGAGGATCTGGATCTGGAAAAAATCACTGCCGATCGCGAATACTTTCCCTCGCCCGAGTCATGGGAAGACGAAATCCTGTACTTTCTCCTGGCCGACCGTTTCTCGGACGGTCAGGAGCAGATTGCGTACAATCCGGAAACCGACTTTGAAAACGCCCTGCGCGACGACCGGGAGCGGGAGCGCTGGCACCGTTGCGCCGACCGCTGGAACGGCGGCACTCTGGCGGGAATCAAGAGCAAGCTCGACTATCTGCGCGAGCTTGGAATTAGCGCGATCTGGATCAGCCCAATCTTCAGGCAAGTTGCCTTCGAGGAGAGCTTCCATGGCTACGGCATCCAAAACTTTTTGGCGGTCGACCCCCATTTTGGCAGTCGCGACGACCTTCGGGAACTGGTGGCGGCGGCGCATCAACGCGGAATTCGGGTAGTCCTGGATATCATCCTGAATCACGCCGGCAATGTTTTCGCCTATCAGGACGGCGAGCCCGAGTACAACGGCGAGCATTTCCCGATCAAGGGGTTTCGCGATCGACACGGCGATCCTTCCCTGTCGGCCGAATCCCCGGACTTCGAACTGGCCTGGCCCGACGGCGGCATTTGGCCGCGCGAACTGATGAGGCCGGAATCGTTTTCGCGCAAAGGCCACATTGTGGACTGGGAGAACTACCCGGAATATGCCGAAGGCGACTTTTTCGCGCTGAAAAGCATTCACACCGGAACTCGCCGCGAAGACGGCGAATTCGAGCCTTCGGAAGCCCTGGCCGCCCTCGCGGCCTGCTATAAATTCTGGATCGCCGACGCCGACGTCGACGGCTTTCGCCTGGACACCGTCAAGCATCTCGAATTCGGCGCCACCCGCTGGTTCGCCCGGGAGATCCACGAATTCGCCAGAACCCTGGGGAAAGGCAATTTCTATATCCTGGGCGAGATTACCGGCGGCTTCGAATTCGCCTTCGAGGCCATGAAAAAGACCGGGCTCGATGCCGCGCTGGGGATCAACCGCATCCCGGAAAAGCTTGAGGGCGTGGCCAAAGGCCGGGTCGGAGCCGGGGAATTCTTCGAACTGTTCAGCAATTCCAAGCTGCTTGGCGAAGACGAATACAAGTGGTACAGGAGCAATGTGGTGACCATGTTCGACGACCATGACATGGTTGTTCAACACGGCGACAAAAGTCGCTTTTGCGCCGATCGTGAAACCGCGCCCCTGCTGATCAATGCCCTCTTTCTCAACCTGATGTCCCCCGGCATCCCCTGCATCTACTACGGCACCGAACAGGGGTTCGACGGCAGCGGCGACAGCGACCGCTATGTGCGGGAAGCTATGTTCGGCGGCGGCTTCGGCGCTTTCCGCACGGTTGGCCGCCACTTTTTCAACCGGGGCAATCCGGTCTTCCGTGAGCTGTCGCGCATGGTCGGGATCCGCCAGGAGCTGCTGGCCATTCGCCAGGGACGAGTCTATCTGCGCGAGATCGACCTGGGCGATTCGCACTTCGGCTGGCCGGCTCCGCCAGAAGGCCAAAGGTACCAGGGGATGATTGCCTGGTCGCGCATCCTGAGCGGCGAAGAGATTGTGTGCGCAATCAACTGCAGCCTGGAGCACGAGCAAGAGACCCGGGCGATTATCGACTCCGGTCTGCATCGGGCAGGCGACCGTTTCGAGTGCGTCTATTGCTCGGAACACGAACGCGAGGGAGAAACCGGTGAAACGCGGGAAGAACAGGGCAGGATCCTGCTTGCCCTGCGCTTGCCGGCCGCCGGTTGCGCGCTCTGGCGAAAATGCCGGAGCTAGCCTGAATAATTCACGAAGCCAGCGTGGTGCAGATGTGCGGCGGAGCCCCGCGGGGATGCGGTTGTGCTATCGGCTTTTTTCGCAGGAAGTCTTTTGGCCGAGTCCGTGATGATAGGCGCGGCAGGCTTCGCAATCGCCATGTCGCGGACAGCCAGGGTAGGTGCAGGGACAATCGGGGTTCTCTTTCGCCATAGTTCCTTTCTCCTTGGTCGATTAATCCAGAAACAGACAGAGGCGGGCTTGCCCCGCCCGACTTGACCGATTAACTTACCGACGGTTTGCGGAGTTTGCAAATCCATCGCAACAAACCAGACGTGGAGGATGATTCCATGGCATTAGTCAAAGCAGACGAGAAGGCTGGCAAACACGTTCGCGCCTGGGCTACTCGGGCAATTGCCCTGCTCGCAAGCCTGGCGATGGTCGCGCCTGCGAATGCCGAACCACAAACCGAAGCAGAGAAAGGAACCAGGCCAATGGTGGCGATCGAAACCAGTCACGGAACGATCAAGGTGGAGTTGTTCGAGGAGCAGGCGCCGATTTCAGTCGAGAATTTTCTCGCCTACGTCGAAGACGGCTTCTATGCGGACACCATCTTTCACCGGGTGATTCCCGGCTTCATGATCCAGGGCGGCGGCTTCACCGAGAACATGCGCCAGAAACCGACCCGCCCGCCGATCGGGAACGAGGCCGACAACGGCTTGAAGAACCAGCGCGGCACCTTGGCCATGGCCCGGACTTCCGAAGTGGACAGCGCCACCTCGCAATTTTTCATCAATCTTGCCGACAATCAGTTTCTCGACCACGGCACGCGCGATTTCGGCTATGCCGTCTTCGCCAAGGTGGTCGAGGGCATGGATGTGGTGGACAAGATCGCCGGGGTCATGACCGCCACCATCGGCATGCACCAGAATGTGCCGGTGGAGCCGGTGATCATCAAAGGCATACGCCGCCTGTCAGCCGATGAAGGCTGAATAAATCAGAACATTTTGGGGAAAGAATTCGAACCATGAAAACTTATCAGTGGTCGATAGTCTTGCTGGTGGCTTTCGGGTGGCTGGCAACGGTCGGGGCGCAGCCGGTCGAAGTCGTGGTGCGCAAGCCGGGAGTGCAGGAGAACCCCACCTTGCGGCTGGAGTCGTTCAGCGGCCCCGAGGAGATCGGTCGACTGCTGAACCAGACCCTGCGCCGCTGCGGCTGGTTCCGGGTAGTCGAAAGCGGCGACGCCGACTACCGGGTGCGGGCGGTCTGGAGCGGCGACGGCGAGCGCGGCCGCCTGCGCCTGGGCGTGGCCGACGCCGACCAGCCGATCCTCGATTTCGCCACGGAGCGGCCGCGCCCCCCCCGCGCCGCAGTCTACGAAGCAACCGACACCCTGCTCAAGCGCCTGTTCGAAGTGCCCGGCATCGCCTCCGCCCGGATTGCCCTGGTCATCGGAGAAGGCCGCAGCAAGGACATTTACACGATCAATTTCGACGGCAGCGAACCGCGGCGCATAACCAACAACAACTCGATCTCCACCGAACCTTCGTGGGGCGGCCGGGGCACCGAGCTTCTCTACTACACCTACTACGAACCCATGCGGATGTCGGTCATGTCGGTCGACCTGCGGCAGGCGCGCCAAAGACGGGTCGCCCGCTTCAACGGCCTGAATTCAGGCGCCCGCGTTTCGCCCGACCAGCGCTCGCTGGCTCTGTGCCTGAGCCAGGACGGGGCGGTGGATCTTTATCTGATGGACTTGCAGAGCCGGGAAAAGCGCCGGCTGACCCGTGACCCGGCCGTATCCTCGTCCCCGACCTGGAGTCCGGACGGGCAGAACCTCTGCTATGTCTCCGACCGCGCCGGCCGCCCCCATCTCTACCTGATCCCGGCGCGGGGCGGCCAGTCGAGCCGCCTGCTGCGAGCCTTCGAGGAGGCGGTCGAGCCGGACTGGTCGCGGGTCTCCAGCCAGATCGCCTTCAGCACCCGGCTGGGCGGCGGCTACGCGATCGCGGTGGTCGACATGAATCCGGGCGAACAGCGGGAGCGCCGGATTGTGGCGCAGGGCGGCGGCGACTGGGAATCGCCCTCTTGGGCGCCCGACGGGCGACACCTGGTCTGCGTCCGCCGCCGCGGCCGGCAACGCCAGCTGGTGATGGTCGACACCTGGCTCGGCACGGTCACCGAGATCACCAGACCCGGCCATTTCGAGCTGCCGGACTGGTCGGCTCTGCCGTAGGCGGGCGACGCCGATCCGAGCCTGATTGATACAGGCGAACTGGGCATGCAAAACCATATCATTGATCACGCCCCTTCGGGATCATGTCAATGCTTACTTTTTCGCCATGATCCTTCCGGCCCTCAGCCCCAACGGAGCGGCCTCATCGTAGCCCCGGGCGACGCCCTGGGTCTGATCGATCCATTGATTGTGCCCTGAGAAGTATTGGTTTGCCGGAACATGGCCTCAGTGCTGACAGCGCGGGCAGTAGAAGGTGGAGCGTCCGGCCATTGGCAAGACCCGAATCTTTGCGACAGCTCCGCAGCGCGGACAGTTTTCGCCGGGCTTCCCGTAAACTTGCAGGTGCACCGCGAAGCGTCCCCGCAACCCATCCACCGAGCGATAGTCGCTGATCGTGGTGCCGCCGCAGGCAATCGCCTCGGTCAGGACTTCGCGCAGAGCCCGGTGCAGCCGCCGGCAACTGTCGCGTCCGATGCGGGCGGCGCGTCGGCGCGGATTGATCCCGGCCATGAACAAGGCTTCGCCGGCATAGATATTGCCGATCCCGGCCACTACCCTCTGATCCAGTAGCACATTCTTGATCGGCGCCTGGCGCCGGCTTAACCTGCGGTGGAAGTCCTCGACCGTAAAACCATCGGAGAGCGGCTCCGGCCCCAGCTCGGGCAAAGGCCCGCGTCGCCCCGTGTCGTCCAGCGACAGACTGGCCGGGACGACGCAGCCGAAGCGGCGCGGATCATGGAAGATCCAGCACCGCCCGTCGTCGAGTTCCCAGACCACATGATCATGCGGCAGGGTCGGAGCCCCGGCGGGCTCGATGCGAAAGCTGCCGGTCATCCCCAGATGCAGCACCAGGCAGCGCTGCCGGTTGAGTTCGACCACCAGATATTTGCCGCGCCGTCGCACCGCCTCGATGCGGCGGTCGACGCAGCCGGCAACCAAAGCCTCGATGTCGACCAAACGGCGCAGGCGCGGCTGGCGCACTTCGACCTGCAAAATCCGGGCGCCGACCAATTGCAGATGCAAGGCGCGACCGATGGTTTCCACTTCCGGCAGTTCGGGCATCCGAGCATTATCCCCAATCACAGTTTACGTTTACGCAGACCTTGCCTGAATAATTCACGATGCCAGTGTGGTGCAAATGTGCGGCCTGTCTGCCGCGCCAAGACACGCGGCGCAGGCATGGCGCACAGGCAGGCGGCAGGCATGACGCTGTATAGGCATACCGCAAATGACTCATGGCCGAATTCGCATGAATTAATCAGGCTTGCACTGTAACTTGGGTAAACATAGCCAGACGACGAACCCCGGTCAAGTCGGGTGGCGAGGCCGCCGCAAAGCGTCAGTGAACTTAACTTGCCCCATTTGTTCTATGCTGGACACGGCGCCCATGCCTCTGCTTGAAAATAGATTGACGATCACAGCCTTTCCGTAAGATGGGGTCTAAACTTTGTC
>SLSR01000156.1 GCA_007130365.1 Lentisphaeria bacterium | reverse complement strand
CCGGAAATCAAACCTGAGGACAGTCGGGGCAATGCCCCGTCAACTCCCGATTTGCAAGCTTGCCGGATGCAATTATAGTTGTGTTCTGATTTTAAAAGACACTGCAATCCGGAGAATTGTCATGCAAAGCTACGCCCGCCCCCTGGCTCTGTTCACTATCCTTGGCATGTTCGCTCTGATGGTCGGCAGCGGCTGCGGCCGCGAAGCCGCCACCGGCACCGCCAACCCCTACTATCGGCAAGGCCTGAATCTACGCCAGAATGATCAGATGGAAGAGGCGGCGGAAGCCTTCCGCAAATGTCTGCGGGCAAGTCCCGGCACGACCCAGGCCCACTTCCAATTGGCCACCCTATATCAGGATCACTTGAGTCAGCCGGTCAAGGCGCTCTATCACTATACCGCGTTTCTCGAACGGCAAAGCGACAACCCGACCGATGCCGCGGTCGCCCGCCAGTCGATCGAAAGAATCCAGCGCACGCTCTTCGAACAATGGATGGAGAAGTACCGGGACGAATTGCCGGAGCAGGCGATCATCCGCGAACAGGACCGGCAAATCAGAAGCCTGCGGCAGGCGCGACAGGCTCTGATCGGGCAAACCCGCGACCTGATTGCGGAAATTCGCCTCAAAGACCAGCAAATAAAGCAACTTCAGGAAAACTGACACAGCGATGGCGGCGAAATTCCTCAACCAGCAATTGATCAGCAGTCGCCGTTTCGCGCCGGGAAGCCAGAACGAACCGCCGACACCAAAATCCGAGCCCGGAAGAAGAACTGCCGCCAACCGCAACCCCGCCCCCTCCGATGCTTCCCATGACGTCGAGCCGGACGAGTCTCCGGCGGCCGCCTCGACTTCGGAAGCCTTGCCGGATTCAGCCAGCGCATCGTCCGACCAGCCTGGACAACTCGATTCGCAAGCCGAAGCCGCCGGTCAAGCCAAGGCGGGATTGCAGACGATTCTCGCACGGGAGGCCGGGGCGACCCGGGAAACCTCGACCCGCCGCGAGATCCGCGAACTGCAGAAGCGACGGCTGGAGCTGATTCAGAGGCTGCAAGAATTGCGTGCCGAGATCGAGCAGGAACGGGAGGCGCTGGAGGCGAAATCACATTTCTTCAGAGCCCAGCAGGAAGAGCTGCGGAAGTTTCCCGACGAGATCGAGGCACGCGCCCTGCGCAGTTTGCGCCAGGCTCTGAACAATGCCCACATTGAAACTTTGAAGTTCGAACGACAAGGACAGGGCACGGCCGGGACTTCGGCGGAAAAGGGGCGGGCAGGCGAATCTTTGGCCTCGCTGTCCTTCCTGCAGTTGACCAGAATCGGCGCGGCTCTGCTCTGGCCTCTGCTGCTGACTCTGCTGCTGGTCGGGCTGGGCATCGCGGCCAGCCTTTATCTGCTGTTCAATATCTGACCCCGGCCCCTTCCGCCAACCACCAGATTGACGAAGACCAGAATCAAGCGACTGCAATGCGGCGACTGCCATGAAACGCGGACGAAAGCAAAAAAACCGGCAGGAGACGCGCTTCGACGATGTCGGAATGCGCTACTTCGCGCTGGGGGCTCGCGGCAAAAACTCGATCAGCAAAACCAAAAAACGCCATATTTCAGCGCGAACCACTGAACGATGGCGTTTTTTGATTTTGCTTGTGCTGGGCGTGCTTGGCACCCTCGCCTTCTACGGCGCCTGGCAGGAATGGGCCGGGCCTATTCCTTAACCTTAGTTTTGGGCAGTCCCCAAACTTTCTGGCCTTCCTGATAGCGACCCTGGCGCTTCAGTTCATCGACTCGTTCGAATCTTTTCAGAACATTGCGCTTGGCACCCATCAGATTGCTGCTTTTCAAACTGCGATGTACCGACATTCTATCGTCTCCTTGCTCGACTTGCCGAGTCGTTTTGGACAAATTCAAAAAATATAACATAGTCGCCCGCGACCAGGTTTCAAGCGCCAGTCTACTCGGCTCCGGCGAACACGCTGTCGATGTCGTAGTTGGCCTTGCTCTGCAGGGAAATAAGAGTCTTGGTGCTGAGAATCCCCGGCGTGTGAATCACCTGCTCGGTCAGCAGCGCTGACAGTTTGGCATTGCTGGACACCCGAATCACCGCCACCATGTCGTATTCGCCCGCCACCACATGCACTTCCTTTACCCCTTCGCAGGCCAAAAGGCGGGCAGTGATTTTCGTTAGATCCTTTTCCTCGACCTTGATCAAGACAAAAGCGCTGACCAGCATAGTTGAAATCTCCTTGCTTGAGTTGCCTGAGGGCGCGTCTTTGCGCCAATTTCCCAACCGATTCATAAAAACTTACAATAAGCCGTCAACCGGCTTTCGTCAAGCCTTCCTGCGCCTTTGTATCTGTTGGGATAATCCAAATCGAAATCGGGATCGGTATCGAAAGGATGCGGGATGGGGTTCGGACACGAAAAGCTGGATGCGCATCGCGCTGCCATACACAATGGGGATCGATCCCGATACCGACGCCGAGGGGGGGGTCGAGATGATCGCCCGCGGAATCGGCAGGGTGTCAGTCTCCCGGCCGGAGCATCCGGCGAAAAGCCGCCTCCACCTGGTCGACCGCCACCACAGTCGCCCGGCACGGCCCGTGCGGCTGACGATTGACCACCGCATAGACTGGCTTGGGAAAGACCGCCAAGACTCCTGCCGCCAGCTCGGCCTGGCAAGCCACCACCACCAAGACCCGAACCTCCGCCGCCCGCGCCGCGCGTACCGCCTGGCGGCCGCCGGCCGCCACGGCGAAACGACAGCCATAGCGACGGCTGAGGTTCAGCAGTTCAGGCATCTGACAACCACCGCAGGCCGTGCAGTTTTGCGGATCCGAAGTCAGTTTCCGAGTGCAGTCGGCGGCTTGCAGACAATGGGGAGCCAGCAGCAGCAACTGTTCGGCCCTGACGCGCGGCGAGCGCAACCGGGTCAACAGATTATTGCCAGCGATCAACAGGCGTGCGAGCCGCATCGCGCCATCCTTTCGCAGACGACAGAAACCGAAGGGCAAAGCGCCGGTCGGCCGGAGCCAGGTCGAGCAGCGGAACCTGGGGCGGGGAGAACCACCCGACTTCGGCCGGGCGACCGAGCCGCGTCTCGAATTCGCTTCGGGGGACAAGCAGACGGCAGGACAGAAAGTGCAGACGAATCGACTTTTCCGGGTAGCGGTGAGCGATCGTCGCCAAGCGCTCCCCCGCCTTCACCGCCAGCCCCAGTTCCTCAAGGATTTCACGCTCGACGCATTGCGCCATCGACTCGCCGTCGTCAACCTTGCCCCCGGGGAATTCCCATTGGCCGGCCAGGTGTTTTCCCGGGGGGCGCCGGGCCAACAAAAAGCGACCGTCATCAACGATCACGGCCGCGCAAACTTCGACAGTGTTCAAACCCGAGGTCATGCTTCTTCAGTCTTGCACCCCGACCAAAAACTCGGCGCGCCGGTTCTGGGCGTGCTCCGCTTCGGTTCGCGCGTTGGCCACGGCCGGCCGCTCGATGCCGTAGCTGACCGTATTCAGGCGGTCGCCCGTAATCCCGAGATTGACCAGATAGCTCTTGACCGCCAGAGCCCGCCTTTCGCCAAGTCCGCGATTGTATTCGGCGCTGCCGCGTTCGTCGCAGTGTCCCTCGATCACCAGGTGATACTCCGGATTCCGGCGCATATGCTCGGCAATCGTCTCCAGCTTGGGCTGCTCGCTCGTCCCGATAGTCGAGCGGTCATAGGCAAAATAGACTACGACCGAAGTGATGCGCGGTTCTTCCACCTGGCGCAAGTCGCCGGGCAGTCTGGAAGGCGCCCCGGCCAAAGGATCCCACGCCCCCAGTTCACCCATTCCAGGATCGCCCAGGCCGTCGCCGCCGACCGGCCGCAATTGCGGCGGCGGCCTTTCGGTCGTCCAGTCCCAGCGCGCCTGCGGCCGCCGACATCCGCCGACCAGAGCCAGAGCCACGGCAAAAACCAACATCGACCACAAAGGAAGATTTGACCTTTTCATTGTTTCCTCGCCTGATTTGATTGTTTTGTTCACAGTATCATACTATAATGTCAAAATCAAATATACAACAGGATTCCCGCAATGAAACCACGAAATTCCGAACTCCCCTGGCGCTCGGTTCATTTTATCGGAGTCGGCGGGGTTGGAATGTACGGGCTGGCCACCATTCTGCTCGACCTGGGCATCCAGGTTTCCGGTTCGGACGCGGCACGGTCGGACAATCTCGAACGACTGCTCGCCCGCAGCGCCAGGATCATGGTTGGCCATTGTCCCGAAAACCTCGGCCATCCGGATGCGGCGGTCTACTCCAGCGCCATTCCGGAAGACAATCCGGAATTGCGGCAGGCTCGGGAAAGCGGGCTGACCTGCTATCGGCGCGGCCAGTTTCTCGCCCTGCTCGCCGAGTATTTCGAAACCGTGGTCGCGATCGCCGGTTCGCACGGCAAGACCACCACCGCCGCCATGCTGGCGCATATTGCGAAGAGCGCCGGCCGGCACCCCGGCTACCTGATCGGCGGCGACGTGGCGGGCTGGAACAGCCCGGCCTCGGCCGGCTGCGGGCGCCGCCTGCTGATCACCGAAGTCGACGAAAGCGATGCCACCCAGGCCTTGATCCATTGTGCAATCGGCCTGGTCGTCAACATCGAGGACGATCATTGCTGGAGCGTCGGCGGGGAGCAGGCGCTGGCCGCCTGCTTCGTACGCTTCGCCGAACAGGCCGAGCGGGTGGCGGCCTGGAGCACCGGCCAAACCCGCAGCCTGCTCGGCAGCCACCCGGCCATCGATTTTCTGACGGCGGCGGATCTGCCGGATCGGTTGCGCCAACAACTGGTCGGAGAGCACAACCTGATCGACGCCGCCCTGGCCATTGCGGCCGCCAAGCTGCTGGGCGTCTCCGAGGCGCAGGCGGTCGAAGCCCTCGCCCGCTTCCCCGGAGTGCAGCGGCGAATGAGCGTACGGCTGTGCACGCCGGACCGGCAAAGTGTGATCATTGAAGACTACGCCCATCATCCGACCGAGCTGGCGGCCACCATGCAGGCCGTCCGCCAGGCCTGGCCGGAACACCGCCTGACCGTGGTCTTTCAACCCCATCGATTCGAGCGGATCAAGCGCTATGCGGCGGCATTCCGCGAATGCCTGGGACAGGCCGATGCGGCAGTGGTCTTCCGTCCCTTTGCGGCCTGGGTCGAGGACGGAGGGCTCGCCGATCCGGCCGGCCTGATCCGCGGCCTTGAAGACTTGCCCGCCCGCTACTGCGACGGCGATTTCGAGCAATTGACCCAGGCGACCCTGGAAATTGGCGAACTGAACCAGGTCGGCCACCCCTCTCTCTTCCTGGTCGCCGGCGCCGGAGACGTCGGACAACTGGTCCCCCATTTGCGCGACCGCCTGGCCAGGCTATACCTGCACCGCCTGCACAGCGCCCTGCAGCACGCGCTTCCGGAATTGACCGTCGACTGCACGCAAACCTGGCGGGAGCTGACCACCCTGGGTCTCGGCCAGGCCCGGCCTCTGCTCGCCAAGCCGAAAAGCGAAGAGCAGTTGCGCGAACTTTTGCTCTGGCTTGCCCAAAACCGGGTTGCCGGCCGAGTCCTGGGCAATGGCAGCAACCTGATCGGCTCCGACCGGGTGGACACGGATCTCTGGATCAGCCTGCGCCAAGGGGCGTTTGCCGAACTTGAAATCGGCGAGGCGCGAGCGGCCTGCGGTGCCGGCATCCGCCTGCCCGAACTGGTCGGCCAGTTGCTCAAAGCCGGCCGCCTGCCCGCCGCCCTGGCTCCCCTCGGCTGGATTCCGGGCTCCCTCGGCGGCGCCGTCCGAATGAACGCCGGCGCCGACGGCGCCTGCCTGGGCGACTTTGTCCTGCAAGTATGCGGGTTCTGCGCCAACGGCGAACCGTTCGGCAAAGCCGCCGACGCCCTAGGCTGGCAGTATCGAGAAGTCGACCTGCCGGAGGATGCCGTAGTCACCCGCGTCGAGCTTGACCTGGCCAGTCCGGCAACCCCGGAAGCGGCCGCCGCAGCCTATCGGCAGGCCGGCGAGAGAAGGCGGATCCGACAGCCGGCGGAACCCAGTGCCGGCTGCGGATTCCGCAATCCGGGGGCGACTTCGGCCGGCCGCCTGCTTGAACGCTGCGGACTCAAGGGACGACAGGTCGGCGGCTGCGCGATCAGTCGGCAACATGCCAATTTCATTGTCCGTCGCGAACCGGCCGGTGAAGACGACTTTGTCGAACTGTTCAAGCAAGTCATGCGCCGGGTTTTCCGCAAGACCGGGATTAGGCTGCGCCCGGAAGTGCGCTTCGTCAACCACGCCACCGCCGGGCAGGTCGAACAGGCGGTGGCGCCTCTTGACCTGACGGTCCTGGCCGGCGGCCCCTCCCGCGAAAGGGAGATTTCACGGCGCTCCGGCGAAGCCGTGGCCGAAGCCCTGCGAGCGGCCGGACACCGGGTCGTCACAAGCTGCTTCGACGGCCATGAGCTGCCGCCGATCCCGACCGGCACCGATGTCGTCTTCCCGGCTCTGCACGGAACCTTCGGCGAGGACGGCGAGATCCAGCGGCGACTGGAAGCCCGCGGCCTGCCTTATGTCGGCAGCGGCCCGGCCGCCAGCCGCACGATGATCGACAAGGCGGCGACCAAGCGCCTGATCGACCGGGCAGGCATTCCCACCCCGGCCTGGTGGCTGCTGCCGCAACCGGTCGGCGCACCGCCGAAGGGGGCGCAATTCCCGCTGGTCGTCAAGCCGAACCGGGAAGGCTCCTCGTTCGGAGTCGCCCTGGTCGAACGCCCGGGCGCCGACTGGGAGCGTGCCCTCGCCCAAGCCTGCGCATATTCGGATTGCGTCCTGGTGGAGGAATACGTTGGCGGCATTGAAATAACCGTGGGCGTACTCTTCGGCCGCCCCCTGCCGGTCGTCGAGATCATTCCTCCGCATGGACACTGGTTCGACTTCGACGCCAAGTATGAGTATACGCAAGGCGCCACGGAATACCGCTGCCCGCCGGCCTCGATCTCCGTACCGGTGCAGGAACGCGCCCGCAAACTGGCCGCACTGGCCTGGCATGAACTGGGAGCCAAGGACATGGCAAGATTCGACTTTATCGTGGATCCGGACGGAGTGCCGTGGTTCCTCGAGGCCAACAGCATTCCCGGCTTCACCGCGACCAGCCTTCTGCCCAAGGCGGCACAGACGGCCGGCATCGGCTTTGTCGAGCTGTGCGCCGGCTTGATTGCCGCCAACCTGCCGGGCTGGTTCGGCGAGATCAAAGCTCCCGAGTCCTAGCCCGGCGAGAAGCGGCAAAAACAGGATTTCGGAAAAAATTTGCAATCTGTCGCCGACGGATATAAAGTACGGTTCAAGTTAATCTCAAGTGCATATTTCCATAAGGAGTCGAAAAAATGGCTGGCAAAAACGACAAAAACCCAAAAGACAGGCAAGAATCGCAGAAAACTCAAACGGCCGAGCTTAAGACAGCCCCGAAGGTCGACCCGAAGGCGGCGGCAGGCGGCCAACCCGAAGAGGCGAGCGGCAGCGAGGACATCGCCCATACGGTTGATATGCAGACGATCAAGCCGACCAGGGAAAAAGAGGGGGAAGGCGAAAACACCTCCCAGACCGTCGGCATGGAGTCCCTGCAAGCCGATCCGAAAACCGAAAAGAGCGGAGCCGGAGCCGGACAGAGCGGGCAAACCCAGACCACTGCGCCACCCACTCCGGAGAAGAAGTCGAACACGGCCGAGCTGCAGATAGTGCAGCAGAAGAAAAAGGAAATCGAGGACCGCCTGAAAAGCCAGGGGACCATTCGCCTGACTCGCCCCAAGGGCGCGCCCGCCCCCCAAGCCCCGACCCCGGCCGGCGGCGAAGCCCCGAAACAATCGTCCCCCGAGACCTACAAGGTAGAGCCCAAGTCCAGCGGAAAAACCGAGACGACCGGGCTCGGCACCGGCGCGACCCCGACCGCGCCAACCGGCGAGGGCGCCAGCAAGCGGACTCTTAAGATCAAGTCCGGCACCGGCGGTGCCGGCGGCAAGACGATGAAGATCAGCGGCGACCAGGGCAAGGGCACCATGAAACTGTCGGCGCAGGAGCAGGCCGCCGCTTCCGGCGCCAGCATCCGTCCCGACCAGATGGCGGCGGGCGCGGCCGGCCCCAGCGGTTTGGGTGTATTCGTCAACCTGGTTGCCATGCTGGCCAGTGCCACTGCCTTCACCTTCCTGCTCCTGCACTACATGGATCTTTACATGTAGAGAAAGGCGAAGGGCTATCCGCAAAAGATCCGACCGCTCGGTCGGATCTTTTTTTTGGACAAACCGCCGCGAATCCTTGCCTTCGGCGAATTTCAGGCTATTTTGGGTCATGCCGGTTTTCGATGTCCACACTCATGTCTTTCCCGACGCGATCGCGGCCCGCACCGTCGCCAAGCTGGGAGCAGTCGCCAAGATTGAACCCGCCTACGACGGCTCGCGAGACGGCTTGCTCCGCAGCATGGCCGCAGCCGGAATCGACGGCGCCCTGAACTGCCCGATCGCCACCCGCCCCGACCAGGTGGAGTCGATTGTCGCCTGGGCAGCCGCCAACCACCGCTGGCCAGTTCTCAGCCTGGCCTCGATACACCCTGACTCTCCCCGACCCGAAAGCATTCTGCGCAAGATCAAGGAGGCCGGGCTTCCCGGCATCAAACTGCATCCTGAATACCAGGAGTTCACTCTTGACGATCCGCGCATGAAGCCGATTTGGCAGGCCTGTCGCGACCATGATCTGCTGATCATGCTGCATGCCGGCGCCGACGTCGCCTTCTCGCCGCCCTTCCGTTCGGCGCCGGCGGCCATCGTCGCCTTAATCGAAACCTATCCCGGCTTGAAGTTGATCGCGGCCCATGGCGGCAGTTGGAACATGTGGGAGGAGGTGATGCGAACCATGGCCGGAGCCCCGGTCTTCATCGACACCTCCTTCACGCTTGGCCTGCTCGACGACGAGCGCTTCCTCGCCCTGGTGCGCAAGCACGGTCCCGCCCGAGTGCTCTTCGGCACCGACGCGCCATGGCGGCGGCAGGCTCGGGATCTGCAGCACTTCATACGCCTGCCGCTGAGCGAATCCGAACAAAAGCTTGTGCTGTGGGAAAATGCGGCTCGCCTGCTGGCCCTGCCCGATATCGGGAACGGGTCAACGCCGCCGGACTGTGCCCGCCGCCCGGACACTTCCAACCTTAACCCTTGACCAAGAAGGACTCGATCGTGAAAGTATTAGTCGTCAACGCCGGCAGTTCATCGGTAAAGTTCACCATGTACCGCATGGCCAGGGAGCAAGTCATGGCCAAGGGGCTGGTCGAACGCATCGGACTCAAGGAGCCGCGCCTGATCTACAAGCGGCACGACGGCCTCGAATTCGAGGAGCCGGCAGCGGTTCTCGACCATGAAGACGCGCTCAAGCTGATCTGCGACAAGCTGGTGGATCCGGAGGTCGGCGTGCTCTCCGATCTGGCGGAGGTGCAGGCGATCGGACACCGGGTGGTTCACGGGGCGGAAAAGTTCAGCGGCTCCGTACTCATCAAAGACGATGTCAAGCGGGCCATCCGCATGTGCACGGGTCTGGCGCCATTGCACAACCCGGCCAATCTCGGCGGCATCGAAGCCTGTGAACGAGTGTTTCCCGAAGTCCCCAACGTGGCGGTCTTCGACACCGCCTTTCACCAGACCATGCCCTCCTATTCCTATCTCTACGCCGTGCCCTACGAACTTTACGAGGAATACGGCATTCGCAAATACGGCTTCCACGGCACCTCCCACCACTTTGTCGGCGAAGCCACCGCCACCTTTCTCGACCGGCCGTTTGACGAAATCAAGCTGATCACCTGCCATTTGGGCAATGGCTGCAGTATCGCGGCCATCAACAAGGGGCGGGTTCTCGATACCTCGATGGGGTTGACCCCGCTCTCCGGACTGGTCATGGGAACGCGCTGCGGCGACATTGATCCAGGGGTTATTCTATACCTGCTGCGCAAAGGCATGGGAGTGGATGAAATCGACAACCTCCTGAACAAGAAAAGCGGCTTGCTGGGGGTCGGCAACTTCGGCAGCGGCGACATGCGCGACACCATGAACGCCATGGAACAGGGCAACCCCGGCGCGGAAACCGCAGTCAACATGTTCGTGCATCGGCTGGTCTTCTATATCGGCGGCTACTATTCGGCTCTGCGCGGTGCCGAGGCGGTCGTCTTTACCGGAGGAATCGGCGAAAACAACATCCCCATACGAGCCCGGGTGATCAGTCGGCTGGGTGCCCTCGGATGCTTTATCGACGAGGCCGAAAACCAGGTCATGGGCAAGCCGGCGGTGGTCAGCACTCCGGAAAGCAAGCTGAAGGCGGTCGTGATGCCGACCGACGAGGAACTGATGATCGCCCGCGAAACCATCGGGGTGCTCGACCGCGCGGACTGACGGAAGAAGACAGGCTGCTCACGATCTTTCCGCAAAATCAATTGACAAGCCACCAAAACACATAGACGGAAAATGAACAAGCTATGAACTTCCTCGAGGGACTGATCGAGAGAACCCATCGCCTCCACAAAACCATAGTTCTGCCGGAAGGCCAGGATTCGCGCGTGCGCGAAGCCGCCGCGCAAATCGTCGAACGAAAGATCGCCAGGGCAATCGTGCTGCTCGACTCCGAAGAGCAGGACCGGG
>SLSR01000125.1 GCA_007130365.1 Lentisphaeria bacterium | reverse complement strand
AGCGGCGGCGCCGCAGGCTGCGAGCTTCGCTATTTCTGGCCGCCGTAGACCTCTTCGGGGTCGAAGACTCGCTCGCCGACCGTTTCCAGGCCGCCGTCCTCCGCCAGCCGCCGGAAGAAGCATGAGCGATAGCCCTCGTGACAGGCGGCATCGCCGATCTGCTCGACCTTCATCAGCACCGCGTCGCGGTCGCAGTCCAGGTAGATTGCCTTGATTTGCTGCACATTGCCGGAGCTTTCGCCCTTGGCCCAGAGTCGGTTGCGTGAGCGCGACCAGTAGGTGGCCCGGCCGGTCTCGACGGTGCGGCGCCAGGCCTCCTCGTTCATCCAGGCGATCATCAGCACCTGGCCGTCGCGCCAGTCCTGGGCGATGGCCGCGACCAAACCGTCTTTGCTCTTCGAAAAGTCGGGGGAAACCATGATCATTTTTGTCCTTGCAAATATTTCAGAATATCGTTGGCGACAATCACACCGTAGTTCACCGAGCCAAGCCAGCCGGACATGATAATGCCGACCGAGCCGGCGTGGAACAGGCCGGCCACCTGTTTCGGCAGTTCCATACTATAGCGCAACCCTTCGAATTTGGTACCGAAGGAGGCGCCGTTCTCGTGCCGGGTGTAGCGTTCGAAGGTGAGCGGGGTGGCGGCTTCGGTATAGTCGACGATCCGGCGGATGTTCGGCACATACTTCTCAAAGGCGTCGAGCGCCTCCTCGATCATCCTGCGCTTGGCCTGGCGATAGGCTTCCCGGCCGAGCCCGCTCCAGTCCTGGTGGCGGGCGTTCATCGAGGCGACCACGGTATACTGGTTCAGGCCGGGGCGAATCGAGGGGTAGTAGACCGAATAGGTGCGGCTGGTGATCTGTGGCGCGCAAATGGCTTCCGCGTCGAAGCGCGGATGGGTGGAAGTGAAGAGCAGATCGCCGATGTAGTCCAGCTTTTCCCCGGGCTTGATCCCGATGTAGACCTGGGCGCTGCTGTTGCTCAGGCGAACCTGCGAACAGCTTTCGCGAAACTCGGCATCCAGGCTCTGCCCGTCGAGCAGGTCGCGTACGGTTCGGATCAGGCTGCCGTTGGAAAGCACCGCGGAAGCCGCGATCTCGCGCCCGTTGACCACCGCCCCGACCACCTTGCCGCGCTCCACCAGTATTTGCTCGACCAGGGCGCTGGTCTCCGCGTCCACTCCGTTTTGGCGCAGGGTGCCGGACATCATGTCGAGCAGGAGATCGGTGCCGCCCTCGAAGGTATAGACGCCGCGGCTCATGAAATTGCCGAACACAATGCCGTAGCTGATCGCCGGCTCGTGCAGGGTCGAGCCGTTGGCATAGGTGATCGGCTCCATGAGCAGTCGCCAGACCTCCTGCCGGTTCGGGAAGAAGCGTTCGAAAAGCTGGTGGGTCAGCTCCTCCTGGTCGTCGTAGTAGTTCATTTTGGCGAGCGTTTCAAAGAAGCGGCAGACCGTGTCCGGGGCGATCGCGAACTTCTCCGCCAGCAGGCGCGAGAAATCCTCCTTGTCGAAGCTGGTTTCCAATCGGAACTGCGGGTTGTCGAAACGGATCGACCGAACCTGGGTCACGCGGTCGGAATACTCCTTGCCCCAGTATTTGCGGAAGCTCTTCTTCATGCCGACCGGGAATCCGTGCAGGGAAACATCGAGGACATGACTTTTCCGCCGGAAATAGGTGGCCAGGCCGCCGAGCTGCGAATGCTGCTCCGCCAGAAGTGTCGAATGCCCGTTGCGGGCCAGGTGGTTGGCCGCCGTCAAGCCGGCCAGGCCGCCGCCGACGACGATCGCGTCGTATCTGTCTTTCATCTGGGGTCTGCTCCGAAAAACAAGGGTTCAGCCTGCTCGCTTCAGGCCAGTTCATGGTACAGTGAGAATTTAGTTCCGCTATCGCGCAAGGCCAGCGCGTTCTGGAAGGGTTGAATTTCGCGGGCGCGACGGTAGATTCATGCGGGAACAGGCGAAGCGAACTGTAAACTTTTCGAAGGAGACGGCGAGGATGAACCAGAGCGGCGAGGCGAACTCATATCTGTACCTGTTTCTGGAGCCGATTCGGGAGTTTCTCGAGGACGATGAGGTGTCCGAGGTGCTGGTCAACGGCCCGGATCAGGTGTATGTCGAGCGCCATGGGCGCTTGCAGGAGACCCCGGTGAAGTTTGTCAGCGAACCGGCCTTGCGGGCGGCCGCCGGCAACGTGGCCAAGTCGGTCGGCCGGATGCTGACCGACGAGCAGCCGCGGCTCGACGCCCGCCTGCCGGACGGATCGCGGGTGCATGCGGTGATTCCGCCGCTCGCGCGCTGCGGCACCGTGATCGCGATCCGCAAGTTCAAAAAGGAAAAGCTCTCGATGGCCAGCCTGATCGAGTTCGGCAGCCTGTCCGCCGATTGCGCCGAGCTGCTGTCGACCATTGTCAAGGTTCACAAGAATGTCATGGTTTCGGGCGCCACCTCCTCGGGCAAGACCTCGGTGCTCAATGTGCTGAGCGAGGCGATCCCCGGCGACGAACGCATTCTGGTGCTGGAGGATGCCAGCGAACTGCAGTTGCAGCAGCCGCACACGGTATATTTCGAGACCCGCCGGCCGGACAAGAACGGCAAGGGCGAGGTGTCGATCCGCGATCTGCTGCATTCGTCGCTGCGCCTGCGCCCGGATCGGCTGGTGATCGGCGAGATTCGCGGCGGCGAAGCGCTCGATCTGCTGCAGGCTTTGAATACCGGGCACGCCGGCAGCATGTCGACGATTCACGCCAACAACCCGCTCGACTGTCTGTATCGGATCGAGACCTGCGCCCTGCTCAGCGGCTTCGACATTCCGCTGACCGCGCTGCGCTCGCAGGTGGCTTCCGCGATCGACGCGGTCGTGCATACGGCGCGTCTGCCCGACGGCTCGCGCAAGATCACCCATATTTCCGAGGTGCTTGAGTTGGAGAACGGCAACTATCGCCTGCGCCATTTGCGCCGCTTCGTCAACCGCGGCCGGGACGGGGACGGGAAAATGACCGGCGAGTTTGTCGGCGGCGGCGAGCTGCCCGGATTCTTCGAGGACGCCCGCACTTTCGGCTTTCCCCTGCGGGAGGAGATTTTCCGCCAGGGCTAGCCTGAATAAATCTTCCACCCTTATCGTTGCTTGTTGTCGTTGGTCATTGGGAAAAAGTTCAGACGATTCAGCACAGCTTAGTTAAGTGTCATGCGGAAGGGGCGTCGAAGAGTACGGTTGCGAGCCCATCTCCGAAAGGCGGCTTCTGAGACTACGGGGCGACACTGTGGCGGTAGTATTCGATCACGGCGTCGCGGTACTCTTCGTCGACATCCTCCAGATTGAAGTCCTGAATCACGGCCTGCCCCCGGCTGACCATGCCTTTTCGCGTCGGCATGTTCAGTTCGATGTTGCCGCGAATTTCCACTTGCGCGTTGTCGAGTCGGCGGACCACCCGCCGGTGCAACCCGTCGATCTCCGAGATTTCCATGGTTTCGGCTACCGAACGCCGCAAGTCGGCGGCGGCCAGGCCGACGCCGCCGGTGTGCAGGTAGAGCAGGCGGGCGGCGGCGTATAGCGCCTCGGTTTCGCGGCGCAGGCGGTTGCGGTCGCCGCGAACCGGATCCAGGTGCAGGTCGCGCCGCGGCGCGTGGCCGAACATGCCGACGGTTTCCGATTCGCCGCCGAGCTTGCCGCCGCCGGTGGCGCGGGCGGTCAGAGTGGAGTCGGTCTCTTCCTCGACCATCCCCTGCTGGAAGGGATCGCGGGTGCGTCGGGTTTCGGTTTCGCGCCCCTCCAGCCCCTTGACCCGGTCTTCGACCAGTTCGCCGGTCGCCTGGCCTTCGCGGCCGGCGCCGCTGCGCCCGGTCATTTCGTTTTCGTTGGGGCGCATGTTGCCGGACTTGCCCTTGGCCGAGAAGCTGGGCATTGGCCCGTCCATAATGTCCCACCCCATTTCCATGTCGGCGATGATGTTGTTGCCGGTTGTGTCTTGCGCCTGGAAGTCGATTTCCGCCGCCTGCTCCAGCAATTCTCCGACGATGTCCTCAAGCTCGCCCGGCAATGGCACCAGGGGAATGTCGGGGAATTCGTCGACATCGAATGATTCCATGTTCCAGGCGATGTTGTCCGGTACGTCCGGCAGCCACATTTCCACATCTTCCACCCGCTCTCTGGTTTCCCGAATCGAGTCGAGCAGGGCATCCTCCTTCTGCACCGCGATTTCGATGGCCGGTTCGTTCTCGCTGTTGGCCGCCTGCTGCACGTCTTCGAATATCTCAAGCATCCGGCTGTTCAGTTCATTGGCCACCGGCAGGTCGGGAAACTGATGGAGATCCTGCGCCAGTTGCTCGATCAATTCACCCATTTTCTCCTGTTCCCGGTCCATTTCGCCAAGTTGCCGCCGGATTTCTTCGTCCAGCTCGCCGCGCCGAGCCAGTTCGCGGGTGACTTCGACGATCCGCGCCTGTTCCTCCTCCATTTCGCGCAGCGCCTCGGCAATCTCGGCAAAGGCCTTCTCGGCCTCGGCCAGCCGTTCCCTTGCCCGTTCGGCTCGCCAGTCGTTGAGCAGGTCCAAACCCTGGGCGAGCCAGGCCAGGGCCTGCTCTTCCTGGGCGATGGCCGCGCGGACTTCGGCATGGGCCAGGGACTCGGCGGCGGCAATCATCAGTTCGTAGAGACTTTCGTGTCGGAACAGATCGAGGACTTGCCGAACCACTTCGCCGAATCGGTCTTCCTGCTCTCTTTGCAGCAGTTCGCGACCCAGCGCGGCAAACGAATCGAGATCGGCGGCCAGGCGGTCCTGGACTTGCGCCAGACGCTGCGGGGTGTCGGCCGAGCCGGCGCGACCCAGGCTGCGCGTGGCCTCCAGATTCAGTTTCTGCCCCTCGACCAGGCTTTGCAGGCGCGCCGCCAGATCAACCCGCTCGCGATGTCGCCGTTCGTTCTCCAGGCCGTCCGGCAGGCCGGTGAGCACGGCCAGAATACGGCGCTGCAGGCGGGTGGTGTCGACCAGGCCGACGGCTACGGCGGCGGGCGGTAGCCGGGAAGCGGGCTCGACCAGCGTGGCCAAACGGTAGACCGCCTCTTCCATCTCGTTCTCGACCAGGCCGATAAGCAAGCCGCGCGGTTCTCCGTACAGCTCTTCCGAATCGACCAGTTCGCGGGCACGTTCCAGGATGCGTCGCTGGCGTTGACGGTTGTCGTCGATCCGCTCGCCTGCCGGCGCTTGTCCCGCGACCGCCAAATCGCGCAAGGCGGAAGTCGCCCCCAGGCTGGCCCGCTGCCACTGCACCAGTTCGTGCAGGGCATTGCTGAGTTGTCCTTGGCGCAGCGCCAGCGCCTCCGGATCATCCGCCGGAGCGGCGACCGTGAGATTGAGGATCGGAGAATGGCCGGAGCGTTCGGGGTAGTAGGGGCAGTTGTCTTGCGCCCGCAGCCGCAGGGCGACGACTTCGCCGGGCTTGACCCGCAGCGAGTCGAGATCGAGAATGAAGCGTCCTTCGAAGATTGGCGTGGCCGGTTCGGCCCGAGCCGAACCGAGGATGTCGCTGTGGTCTTCGGCGAACAGCCGTTCCAGCTCTACCGATTGCACGCCGTATTCGTCTTCGGCCCGGAAAATGATCGGCAACCCGCCCTGTCCCGGTATTTCGCGATCGCCAGTCGGAGCCAGAAACTCGATACGGGGCGGCCGGTCGGCTGCGACCGCCCACGGCAGCCGTTCGCGATTGCGGTCGCCAGTCGCCGACTCCAGGAGCAATTGCAAGCTGCCGCCGACGGTCGGCGGCAGGTTGAGAAAGAGGCGGTGCCTTTGTCGCGGTTCGGCGGCATCGGCCACATGCCCGACCGCATGTTCCCCCTGGGTCGCCTCGATCTTGACAACCGGCGTGGAAAAGCTCAGATCCAGAGTGATCGCACTGCCCTCCGGCACTGTCATCGAGCGGCTCGTCGGCAGCAGTTCGAATGGCGGGCGCTGGGTATAGGCGGGCGGCGAGACGGTCGCCCGCCACTGATCAAGCCCTGGGATTTCGGCGATCTCGACATGATGCCAGCGCGACTTGGCGTCGCCGGCCAGGATGCGGTAGCGGGCAGGGCCGGCCAGGTTGGTCAGTTCGGCTTGAAAGGTTTTCCGGGCGGTGTCGTTCTGGTGCGCGTCTTCCTTCTCGCGCATCTCGCGCCTGACCGGTCGCCGGTCGCCGCGATCCCAGATCAATTCCGCCGACCGCGGCAGCAGTCCCCCCAGCTCGACCGCAACGGTCAGGGACTGGCCACGCTCGATTCTGATGTCGCCGGGTTCGATTTGTATGATTCTGGTCATCGAATGCGGCGGCAGAGCCGCGCCTGGATTCAGCAGGCGCGACAATCCGCGCACGGTGGCCTGCGGGGCCAGGGCGAAAAGTGCCGCCAGCACCAGCCCGGCCGCCCCCAGCGGCAGCAGGCTCCATTGCATTTGGCCGCGGCCGACCAGCCTGCGGGCGGGCACTCTTTCCAGGCCAGGCGATCTCTCGCGCAATATGCTTTCGCCAAACCGGGCAGATCCGCTCTCGGCCAGTTGCACCGCGTTGACCACCCGGTTCTCGACCCCCGGCAAGGCTCGTTCGGCCAGCACTGCCATGGCGGAGTCGCTTAGGGGGTGTCGGGCGACCCGCCACAGAGCCGCGACCAGAAGCAGGACGAAAAGCCAAAGCAGGCTCCAGGCCGTCCAGCTCAGCCATGGTTCGTGACCCAGCCACCAGTCGCTGACCACAAACAGGATTGCGAACAAGAGCATTCCGGCCAGACCACCGGCCGCGGTCAAGGCCAGTCGCAGGCAGAGATAGCGCCGCCGCAGAGCGTGCAGCTTGGCGAGAATGTCTTGAATCGTTGGCTTCATATTACAGCCGGCCGGTCGATTGTTGCCTCATTTGACTGCAAAGGATTAGACCGAAGATTGCGGAACCGGTTCGAAGGGCGAATAGGCAGAGCCTGATCAATCAGAATATCTTGACGGCTCAGGTGTTGTGCAGCGTGTCAAGCATAGATTCGAGAGTCTGCCGGTGAGAGGTTGTTTCAAGCTTGATCCTTTGCAGTTTATTGTCCAGATCGTCGCTGGGAGCCCAGAGTTGTTTGAAGAGGGGGGACTCGATCAGGCTTTGCTCGATCGACAAGGCGGCGGCAATCGCGGTCGGCAAATTCATCTGTCCCTGGATCACTCGCGTTAAATGATTCTCGATCAGGCTGGTGATTTTTGCCGTGTCCTTTCTGCCCAATCCCTCCAGGCCGCACAGCACTATATTGTCTTTGACCAGCTGCCCGGCCATTTCATCGAAGATTCTTGCGTGTTCCTCCTCCTCTGCGGCCAGCTTGGCCCAGACATCCTTGTAGCCGGGGAATTTTTTTGCCAAAGCCCGGTAGAGCCTGGCGATGGTTTCCTCGTTGTTGCCCAGAGCTTGCAGGATGGCCTGTTGCTGGCGGCTGATTTTGATTGCCAATTCTTTGTCCACAGTTATAGTTTCCCCGGTTTCGAATGACCAGTGAAGATAGCCTCGCTCCTTGCAAAAACAAAATGGACACGAACGGAACACGGCAGAATCCCGAATTATGAAAGACCTGAACAGCAATATGAAAGAGAATCTTTCTCGCGCCTTTCTAACTGCGCAGGCCGCCGGAAAGGTGGTGAATGTCGATAGTTTGAGCAAACCCTTGCGGTTAGTCGAGGTTGAACTGCTGCGCGCGGGGAATGCGTATTTCGTCAGGGTGCGGGACGACAACGGCGACTTTGGTCTGGCGCCGGCCAAGTCGCAGCTTGGCAATGTGCTTAACTTCTTTGCCTGGGCGGCCGAATTTTTTGTCGGTCGCGATGCACGCGATATCGATGCCTTGTCCGAGGATGTCTATTTTCATGCCCGGCACTACAAGTATGCGGGGCTGCCTTTTTGGCTGGCTGCAGCCAGTGTCGAGGTGGCGGTTCTCGATCTGCTGGGACGGGCGGCCAACCTGGCGGTGGCGCAATTGCTGGGGGGATGGCGTCGTCGCGAAATTCCAGTCTACCTTTCAAGTATGGCTCGGCACACGACTCCGGAAGAGGAGGTGGATAAGTTGGCGACTCGGATCGGGGAGACGGGCGTGCAGGCGGTGAAATTCAAGATAGGCGGCCGCATGAGCCGGAATGCCGATGCCTCCCCGGAGCGCAGCGAACGCCTGGTGGCCTTGGCGCGCCGCAGGCTGGGGGACGCGATCACACTTTACGCCGACGCCAACGGCTCCTACGATGTCGAGCATGCCGTGGAAATCGGAAGGATGCTGGAAAGCCATGGCGTGGCCTTCTTCGAGGAGCCCTGCCCGTGGGAGGAGTTCGAGCAGACCCGCGAGGTCAACCAGGCGCTCGACATGCCGGTGGCGGGCGGGGAGCAGGACGCGTCTTTGCCGCGCTTCAACTGGATGCTGCGCAAACGCGCGGTTTCGGTTGTGCAGCCGGATCTGTACTATGTCGGCGGATTTGTCCGGCTGGCGCGGGTGGCTCGGATGGCGACGGCAGCCGGGGTGCCGCTGACCCAGCACAGCTCCTGCGCCGGCGCCCTGGCCGCCGGGATGCTGCATTTCGCCGCCGCCTTCGACAATCTGGGCGGTTTTCAGGAGTATCGCATTGACGAGCCTGACGAGCCATGGTGCTCGCCGGCGATTCGGGTAAAGCAAGGCAAGGTGCAAGTGCCGGAAGGTTCGGGCTTGGGATTGGCGGTGGATGCCGCTTTTCTCGGTCGCGCGGAAAGGCTGGCGGGGGCTCGCCGATGAAAATCATTTGGTCGCGCGGCGACGGTGCGGAAAGTTCCGGGGGAGCCGCTATATTAAACACTTGAATGTGCGAGAACAATGAACAATCCGAAAGGATTTAGCTTGTGAGCATTTGGCAGGCGCTGCTGTTGTCGATAGTGCAGGGGGTGACCGAGTTCATTCCGGTTTCCTCCTCCGGACATCTGGTTTTGTTCCAGCACTTTCTCGGATTGGACTTGACGGACGATATTTTCTTCGAGGTTCTCACTCATGCCGGCACTTCGGTGGCGATCGTTCTGGTCTATTTCAAGGATCTTTGGCGGCTGGCGGATGATTGCCTGTTCGGCGAGGGAGCGGTTCGCCGGCAGGCCTGGCGCTATGTCGGCTATATTGTTGTCGGCTCGATCCCGGTGGCCTTGGTCGGTCTTTTTCTAATGGCGCCGGTGGTTGCCACGTTCGCCAGGCCTGGTTTGGCGGCGGCGATGCTGCTGATTACGGCGACCTTTCTTTTGCTCACGAAAAACCATTCCGGCAAGGGGCTTGAGATAGGTTTGATGGCCGCTTTGCTGATCGGTTTGGCGCAGGCCTTCGCGCCGCTGCCCGGAATCAGCCGCAGTGGGATTACCATTTCCACGGCGCTTCTGTTCGGGATCTCGCGTGACGAGGCGGGGCGGTTTTCCTTTATGCTGGCCTTGCCGGCTTTGCTCGGGGCGGCTTTTCTGGATTTTAGAAAGATTGAAAGTTTAACCGACCTGCCGTTGAGTCCGGCGGCCATTGCGGTGTCGTTTTTGGTCAGTGCGACGGTGGGATTTTTCGCCCTTAAACTGTTGTTGAATTTTGTCCATCGCGGGCAGTTGCACTATTTCGGGTACTATTGCGCGGGAGCCGGGTTGCTGAGTCTGCTGTTGATTTGCTTTTTTGGGGTATGAGGTTTGAACGCCGACGGATCGAGACAGTGCCAACCAATGAAAATCGCCTATTTGACAAGCTATGCCAGCGACGACCTCGGCAAATGGTCCGGCACCGGATACTTCATGCATCGAGCCTTGCGGGAAAGCGGTCTTGCCGTGACTTCGGTCGGTCGTTTGCGCAACCTGCGTCTGCCGATTTCGATCATGAAGAAGCTGTTCTACGGCAAGTTGCGCGACTTGCAGTATTTGGTCGACCGGGACGCGGCCTTGCTGCGCTCCTATGCCCGGCAAGCCGAGCGCAGGCTGTCGGCGATGGCCTGCGACCTGGTCTTCAGTCCCGGCACTCTGCCGCTGGCCGAGCTGAACTGCGCTCGGCCTATGGTTTTTTGGACTGACGCCACCTTTGCCGGGTTGCTGGATTTCTATCCCGAGTACACTGGCTTGTGCGGCGAGACCCTGCGCTCCGGGCAGGCCGCCGAGCAGGCGGCTCTGGACAAGTGCAGCCTGGCCATATACAGCTCGGAATGGGCGGCCGCCAGCGCTTTGGCAAACTATCGGGTGGATTCCGACAAGGTCAAGGTTGTGCCTTTCGGCGCCAATCTGGAGGATGCGCCGGATGCGCGGCGGATTGATGCGATGGTTGAAAGCAGGCCGACCACGCCTGTGCAGCTTTTGTTTGTCGGTGTCGATTGGCAACGCAAGGGCGGCGATACGGCGCTGGCAACGGCCGGCGAATTGAACCGCCGCGGCCTGGAGACGCATCTGCATGTGGTCGGCTGCCGACCGCCGGTCGAGCCTGCGCCTGCATGGTTGCATGTGCATGGCCGTCTTGACAAGGGCAGGCCGGACGACTGGAGCAGGCTGAAGGGGCTGTTGGCGGCGGCTCATTTTCTGATCGTGCCGACCCGGGCCGAATGTTTCGGCCTGGTCTTTGCCGAGGCCAGTGCGTTTGCTCTGCCGTCTTTGACTTTCCGGGTCGGCGGCACGGCGTCGGCTGTATTCGATGGCGAGAACGGCTTCTTGTTCAAGGTTGATCAAACCGGGCAGGACTATGCCGAAAAGATTCT
>SLSR01000087.1 GCA_007130365.1 Lentisphaeria bacterium | reverse complement strand
TGGCGATCAGTGGTGTCAAAACATTGGGTTGGTGAATTGATCAAGCCAGGCAACACAGGTATATTTCAAGGCATGGTCTCCAAAAAGCGGAAAAATCTACTCAAGCTCGGACTGCTCCTGGGCTTAGCAGCCGTCTGCCTGATCGGCGGGTTGGCGATGTCGAGCTGGCGGCGCGATCCTCCGGCTCGGATCGTCTCGGTCAACTTGCGGGCAGATGATCAAGTCACAATCGGCACGCCGGTGGCGGTGGAGGTTTCGATTCGTCTGCCCTGGCACCGCTGGCCGCTGCGGCCGGCAACCATCGAGATGAACGATCCGGAGGCCACAGTGCTGTTTGCGGAACCGCCGGAATTGACGGCGGTCGGAGCGGGCTTCTGGGAATGGCGCCTGCGCGGCACTGTGCAGGTCTATCGAACCGGAATTTTCGACTCCGGCCAAGTCAGAATATCGACCACCCCGCAACGCAGCGGCGATGATTATGAGGTCGTGGTTTCCCTGCCCTCCTTTGCGGCCAGCTCCCGCCTGCCTCCGGTCAACCCCGACCCCCGCCTGATTCTGGCGCCGGAACTGCCGACCCGGGAGCCGGAAGCGGCCGCCCCCTGGAGTCTGCCTGGCATGCTGGCAATCGGCGCCATCGCAATGGCGATCGTGCTTTCCGTCTTCTTCGGCAAGCCGCAGGCGGGGGCGCGTGCCCAACCGCCGACTTCGGGCGAGAAAGCCTTGCGCGACCTGCTCAATCTGGAAAGTGCGCAGCGAATCGAACCCGAACAATTTTTTGTCCGGATCACGGACATTCTGAAGGAGTATGTCGAACGCCGGTTCGAACTGTCGGCCGGCAGCAGCGACAGTCGGGAACTGCAAGCGCAGCTCTTGCGCCTGGCGCCAACCGGCAATCCTCAACCGACCTCGCTGGCGGAAGTGCTCGAATGCGCCGACCGGGTGAAGTTCGGCAGACAAAGAGTCGACGAAGAAGCGATCCGGCAATCCCTGACCCGGGCGCGGCGATTCGTGGCGGAGACCATGCCGCTTTAGCGTTTGGGCGGAGTCCGGTTATTTTATCGCCACAAAAACAACACAAAGATTTTTTGTTTTATTTTTTGTGACTTTTCGTATTTTTTTTGTGGCTATGAATGATTTCTTTTCGCGGCTATAAAGATTGAACCAGCGCCATGTACCTGCAAAATCCAATCTGGCTGATCCTGGCTCTGCCCCTGGCCTGGGCGGTCTGGCGAGCCGCCGGACAACGGCCGCCCACGGTGACGGTTTCGGATCTCCGCCCCTATAAAGCCGAGCGGCAGACGAAGCTCGCGCACTGGCCACGCCTGCATCCGGTGCGCTGGCCGCTCTACCTGTGCGCTGTCGGCGCTTTTTCGCTAATTATCGCGCTCAGCCGTCCGCGCCGCGAACTCGATGCCAGACCGCCCTCCCCGCTCGGCACCGACATTGTCCTGGTTCTCGACCTGTCCGGCAGCATGCGCTATCTGTACGACGATATTGACGAGGCCTGGCTGGGCCGGCCGCTGCGGACTTCGTCGGCCGAGCTTGACCTGGCCTCGCGCCTCGAAGTGGCGATCGGGGAACTGAGTCGATTTATCGAAAGCCGTCCCCACGACCGGATCGGCCTGATCGCCTTCGCCCGCACTCCCTACCTGGTCAGCCCGCCGACTCCCGACCTGGACTTTCTGCTGGCCAACCTGCGCCTGCTGGAGGAGGCTCGACTGCCGGACGGCACGGGGATTGCCGCCGCCACTCTGTCGGCGCTCGCGCGCCTGCGGGAAGCCGAAAGCCCGCAGCCGGTTGTCGTTCTGTTCAGCGACGGCGCGGAAAGCGTTCCCTTCCCGGTCGGCTCGCGGGCGGCGGCCCGCCTGGCCCGCGAATACGGCATAGTGATCCATACCGTCGGCATCGGCGGCCGGCAAACCTATTCCCTGCGCAATACGCTGGCCGGATCGGTCCTCGTCCCGACCAGTGAAACTTTCGACCGGGAACTGCTGGAGGATATGGCCGAGATCACCGGCGGCCGATTCTGGCAGGCGGGTCGCGCCGAGGAAATGCAGGCGGCCATGCGAGAGATCGACCAGGCGATCACAATCCCGCTCGACGACCACGGCAGACGGGTCGAGTACCGGGAAGCCTACCAGGGCTGGGCGGCGGCCGGACTGGTCATGATTCTGCTGGCGATCGTTCTGGAGAAGACGGTTTGCCGGCGCCTACCCTAAGCCGACCCGGACATAGCCTGACTGATTCATGCGAATTTTGATTTTGAACACAAGTCAACCAAGAAAATCGTGGGATCGGACCGTTGCGAAGCAACAGAGGCTCCGCATGTGCGGGGCAGTGACCGCAGGGAGCGGCAATCCGTCCGATCCATATTGGTCGGTGCGGACAACCGACCTACGGATGTATTTTTTAACCGCGGATGGGCTGCATATTTAACCACGAAATACGCGAAAGGGGATGCATTTTTTGAACCACTGGTCTACACTAATGGTTCTTTCTCACTTTGAGTGGGTAGCTTGTTTCAATTCACATTCAGAAATGATGCATTGCTCGTGACAGAATTCAGGTTTCGGGTTTCGGGTCATCCAGAGGGGCACAGCGCACGTTCTGATCCGTACGCGACGTGGTCTTCCTCTACATGCCTTCCGCCGCACATCTGCACCACACTGGCTTCGTGAATTATTCAGGATAGGTGCTTTCTGC
>SLSR01000147.1 GCA_007130365.1 Lentisphaeria bacterium | reverse complement strand
CCTCGATACTGGCTGTCCATACCCCGCTGGGGCCGGTCACCGCCGGATTGTCTTCCGGCGCGACCAGCAGGTTATGGTTCATGTGCGGCATCTCTTCGGCCTGCGGGTTTGGAGTTCGCACCGGCCAGACAAAGATGTTGTTGTAGAAATGCAATCGGTCAAAGACCTCGTCCCGTTCCCAGAAGATCAGGTCGTTGCCTTCGAGAGCCAGAATTAGATTGTTGAAATAGTGGACTCCGACCATATCCTCCCGCCGATGCTTCAGGCTGAACTTGGACAAAGTCCAGGGATTCCACACGCCGCCGCCGCGTTCCAGAAAGACCACATTGCGATATACGAAATGCGGCCCCACGTTGGCAGTCGCATCCCTGCCGAGCTGATGCAGGTGACTGATCGCGCCATGGGAAAGGCCGCGGATCAGATTGTCGTGAAAATGTAGGTTGACCGCCTTCTGCCCATCCCGGAAGTGGTTGATCTCGACCGCGTTGTCAAAGGTGTTGACATACACGTTGTGATGACTTGCCGAGTCCTTGAAAGCACCCAGCCGGTCGCCGTCGATCACATCGTGAATATAGTTGTAGCGGGTGGTGACACGGCGGGCCATGTTGTCGTCTATGTCGAGACTGGAGCCCGCGATCCCCCCTTCGATCGGCTGCATCTTGAACAGGCGGAACATGCGGTTGCGGGCGATTCTGTCGCCGCCCGGCCAGCGCCCGACCAGATCTTCATGCACCGCGCTCAGCCCGGGGAAGGTAAGCTCGCACCACTCGACCACACTGTCATGGCTGAGCAGCGCGCCATCGGCAACGTATTCAAAGATGCAGTTGCGGATAACCGCATGATGGCTGGCTTCATCGAAGTGCAGTCCGACCCTGGCGCCTTCGAACCGCAACCCGTCGAAGATCAGCCCCGGGCTGTTTTTGATTTCGACAATCGGATACCACTCGCGATCCCAGTGGCTGGGATGTCCGGGCCAGAAGGAGGCAAAGACCACCCTTTCGCCGCTGGGGTCCACTCGGCCGGGCAGGCGCAGATAATAATCATTGTCCTCGACCGCGAACCCCCAGCGCGGCCCCTGCGTCGCCATGCCGGTATCCATCAGGTACGACCCCCTGGATTCCCGCAATTCCTCGAGGTTGAGATAGGCGTTCAGAAAATGCCCGTTCCAGCCGCCCATGATCGAGGTTTCCTTCTCGCTTCCGCCGCTGTCCCGCCTGGTTCGGTATATGCCGTCGCCGACATGCTCCCACTCGACCTGTCCCTCGGCCGCCTTCGGCCAGGCCGAGCTGACGGTCGCCGCCCCGCGCGGGTCCGCGACAATCCGGATCGGATTCTCGGGAGTGGACGGCAGATCATGGATTTTCAGGGGGCGGGCATAATAGGTGCCGGCTCCGACTACCAGGGTATCGCCCGGTTCCAGCGCCTGCAAGCTTCTGGTCAAGGTTCTGAAGGGACTGGCGGGCGAGCGGCCATGGTTGGCGTCATCCCCGTGTACCGAGACAAACCATTTTCCCTCATCAGCCTGATGGCCGGGGAAAATGGCATTGGGTTCCCCGCGTTGCGAGGGTGCAGGCTGCCCGGGATATTCCGCGCGGTCGGCCTTTTCCGACTTTATCCGGCAGGAAGTCACGATGACGAGCGAAGGAAGCATGGCGAGAGTTAAAAACGGAATGAATTTCATTGGGATTCTCCGGTTGTGTAATTTTCCAGAGAGACATCTTTCCTGCCCGTCTCGGCGGGCGATCCTTTCCCGGCCATGACTACCCTTACATCACGCATGCACAAGCCGTCCACGTTGGCAATATTCAAATAAGCCGGCTGATATGGCGGCAAGCTTGACGGACGCGGGGAAACCACCTTCATCTTCTTTTCTCGTGGGCGCCATGCGACCGATTCCCGCTCGATCCGGCTTTGATCCTCGAGAAGATCAGGATGGCACGGCAGCGCGCGCGGGCAATAGGGCAGCGATTCCGCGACACGCAGTGAAACATTGGCAATGGTCAAATTATCGATGGGCTGCTGGCCGTCCCCCATAATAACCGCCCCGAACGCGGTCCTGATATGCATGTCCCGCAGAGTGAGATCGCGAATCACGCCGATCCGAGAACTCTCCGATCTGCGGGCGATATAAATGCAAATGGGGAAGATTTTCAGAAAATTGTCTTCGTCTTGATTGCGATAGCGATTGTCGTCGACGATTTCCATTGAGATGTTTGAGCAACTTACCCGCTCCACGGTGCCGCCATCAAGTAAGTGGATGCCGAACCCGCTTGAGGACTCTCTGACGACGCAGTTGCTGAAATGAATATCGCGGAAATCCCCAGTGGATTCACTGCCGATTTTCAGGGCGGTGCAGCCTGTGCGTAGAACGCAGTTGGTCACCACAACATTTTCACAGCTTGCGGGGCGGGAAGACTCAAGGCCCTTCCTCGCCTTGGATTTCAACACGATGCAGTCATCCCAGGCTTCAATCCTGCAATCGGAAATCATCACATCATGACAACCGTTAATATCCAGCCCGTCGTTCCCACCCCGGCGGGACAGGTTGTTGAGGATGGAAATTCCCCTGACCATAACCTGCTTGCAGCCCAGTAGATGAACGGTCCAAATATCCCCGAGTGAAATGGTGAAGTCACTCAGGTGAATATTCGTGCAATCCACAAAGTGCAGGATGCCGGAACGAAAACCGAGCTCGGACATGTCCAGATCACAATCAT
>SLSR01000167.1 GCA_007130365.1 Lentisphaeria bacterium | reverse complement strand
CCCGCCCTCAATCTCGGGATCGGCGGCGGAAGCCACGGTAGCATGACCGGTGCTCAGTTGGCGGCGATTGAAACGGTGCTGCTCCAAGAAAAACCCGACTGGGTACTGGTTTACGGCGACACCAATTCCACTCTGGCAGGCGGCCTGGCCGCCGCCAAGCTCAATATCCCGGTCGCCCATGTCGAAGCAGGCCTGCGCTCGTTCAACCGTCGCATGCCGGAAGAAGTCAATCGGGTATTGGTCGATCATCTCAGCAGCGCGCTGTTCGCGCCGACCGAGATGGCAATGCGCAACCTGGCCCGGGAGGGCATTGCCCCGGATCAATGCCACCTGGTCGGCGATGTCATGTTCGATGCCGCCCTCGCGTTCGGCGAGAAAGCCCGGCAGAGGTCGAAAATCCTCGGGCGGCTCGGGCTGGCCGCAAAGGAATATGTGCTGGCCACGGTTCATCGGGCTGAAAACACTGGTGACCGACAGCGATTGCGGGCGATCATTGGCGGACTCAATAGCATTGCCGGGCAAACAACCGTGGTCTGGCCGGTCCATCCGCGAATTCGCAATCTTCTGCAACAATCGAAGATGCAAAAACTATTGCACGAGGGCATTCGCCTGATCGAGCCGGTCGGCTATTTGGACATGGTGATGCTGGAGCAAAACGCGGCCTTGATCGCGACCGATTCGGGCGGGGTTCAGAAGGAGGCGTTCTTTCATCGGGTACCCTGCGTGACTCTGCGCGCAGAAACCGAGTGGACCGAGCTGATCGACGCGGGCTGGAATCGTCTGGCGCCGCCAACTGACGAGCAGCGCCTGGGGCAAGTCATAGTCGATGCCATAGGTAGCCGCGGCCGCGATGTGCGGCCGTACGGGGACGGCCAGGCCGCGCGCTTAATCGTCGAACGGCTGCTCAAAATGCAGCCGTAACCGTAGAGCCGGAGCCCCGGCCGCCCCAGTCTCACCCCGCTAGCCTGATAATTCATACGAATATGGAACAGAAAGTCTGAAAAGGGAATCGGCTACTTGACGGCGGCTCGCAGCGAAGCCTGGCCAGTCAAAGCGATTTAGCTCTTTTTAAGGCAAATGGTCAGGCGGCAAACTTGGCTCGTGAATTATTCAGGTTAAATGGGTATAGCACGACAAACCGGAAACCATCATGCGCATAATCTATCTTCATCAGTATTTCAACACCCCAAAAATGCCCGGCGGCACCCGCTCCTACGAAATGGGACGCCGCCTGGTGGCGGCCGGACACGAGGTGGAAATGATTACCACCTGGCGCGAACCCTGCGAACAGACCGACTGGTTTACCACCGAAGAGGCCGGCATCCGCGTCCACTGGCTGCCCCTACCCTACTCGAACCGCATGAAATATCGGGAACGAATGAAGGCATTTCTCCGCTTCGCCCGGGCTTCCGCCCGCAAGGCCGCCGCACTTAATGGAGACGTCATCTTCGCCACCAGTACGCCGTTGACCATTGCCGTGCCCGCCCTCTACGTCAGTAAACGCCGCCGCATTCCCATGGTCTTTGAGATTCGCGACCTTTGGCCGGATGTTCCGATCGCCATGGGGGTACTGAACAGTCGGGTTCTGCTGTTTCTGAGCCGGGCGCTGGAAAAGATCGCCTACAAGAACGCCGCCGCGATCGTCGCCCTGGCACCCGGCATGAAAGAAACGATTTGTCAAAACCAAAACGTCCCGGAGGACAAGGTGCATGTCATCCCGAACGGCTGCGATTTCGATGTCTTCGGCAACCGCGACATTGTACCAGCCCAACTGCCGGAGGCCAAGGAAAAAGATAGCGCCATCTTGTATATCGGCACCATGGGTAAGGCCAACGGCGTCGAATACATTCCCAGGCTGGCGGCGGAAATTCAGCGTTTGCGGGGAAGCGACCCGATCAAGTTCTACCTGATCGGCGACGGAAGAAATCGCGAGGACGCGATCCAGCTGGCGAAAGAACTCGGCGTGCTCGACTGCAGTGTGTTTTTCATCGGACAACTGCCCAAGCATGAAGTGGCCAACTGGCTGACCGCCGCCGATGCCACGATCATGACCTATGCCGGACCGGAAATCGTCTTCCGGGATTCCGTATCCAACAAATTCTTCGATTCGCTCGCCGCCGGCAAACCGGTGATCGCCAATTTCGCGGGCTTTTCCTCAATCACCGCCGAAGCGGCCAAGGCAGGCTTTATCATAGACCAAAACCCCGAGATCGCGGCCCGGCAACTGCTGGAGATAGCCGGTCGGAAAAACGTGTTTGAGAAGGCCGGCGCCGCCGCCTACGCACTGGCGCGGGAACAATTCTCCCGGGATCAACTGGCCGCCAAGTTGGAAGCCGTGATCCGCCAAGCAGTCGACGGCAGGGCGCATAGGCGCCGGAAAAAGTTGCGACCTTCGCAAACGCCAACAGAAGATTCCAAACCAGACAGGAAACAACCATGACCGAAGCGCAAAAATCATTCGCCCTGATCGGTTGCGCGGGCTATATCGCGCCGCGCCACCTTAAAGCCATTCACGACACCGGACACCGCCTGGTCACGGCCAGCGATCCGCACGACTCGGTCGGGATCATCGATCAATATTTCCCGGAAACCCAGTTCTTCACGGAAATCGAACGCTTCGACCGACACCTGGAAAAGCTGCGCCGGGCCGGCCGCGGCATCGACTATCTCTCGGTATGCTCGCCCAACTATCTGCACGACGCCCATATCCGGCTCGGCCTG
>SLSR01000207.1 GCA_007130365.1 Lentisphaeria bacterium | reverse complement strand
TGGCTCACCAGCTTTCTTTGGATCGTCCGGCCGCGATCAAGATTCTGCATGACAAGTTTGCCCGGGACGCCGCCTTCATCAAGAACTTCATTCACGAGGCGCGGGCGGCGGCTCAGCTCAACCATCCCAACATTGTGCAAGCCTATGCGGTCGGCGAGGAGGATGGCATCTACTACTTCGCCATGGAGTATGTCCAGGGCAACACCCTGAAGAGCGTGCTTTCCCACAGCGGCCGCTTTGTGGTCGACCAGGCGCTGCGCATCGCCCAGGAAATCGGCACCGCTCTGGATTTTGCCTGGAACAACAAGCAACTGGTGCATCGCGACATCAAGCCGGACAACATTATCGTCACCGAAAATCGGGTGGTCAAGCTGGCCGACCTCGGGTTGGCGCGCGTGCGGGAAGACATTCTCAACGACCATTCGGAAGAGATCTTCGGGACTCCGCAATACGTGGCGCCCGAACAGCTGCTCGGCTATCCGGCCGACAACCGCTCGGACATCTACAGCCTGGGCGCCACGCTTTTTCACCTGGTTACCGGCGAATGCCCCTATGTCGGCAAGACGCCGGCCGAGACCGCCCGCAAGCATATCACCGACGTCCTGCCGTCGCCGCGCGACCTCGTCCCCGACATTCCGGAGCCGGTCTGCCAACTGATCCGAGTGATGATGGCCAAGCGCCCCGGACATCGCTATCAGTCGGCGGCCGAATTTCTTGACGACCTGGCTTTGGTGCATCAGGGCGAAGACCCGAACCGCTGCTCGCTAAAGGCTTTCGAAACGCCGATCGATCTTGAAGATGCGGAGCAGGAGATGGCGGCCGAGATCACCGAGGAGCAGATGGCTGAAATTGCGGCTCTTCAAAAGCGCCGCAGTCTCTCGCGACAGGCTCACAACTGGCGGTCGCGCGGCGGTTCCGCCGTCTCGACAAACTCGAGCGTGCGCCTGAAGAAGATCGCTGGCAACGACGACAAGCCGGCTGCCGCCCAGTCCCGGCGGGTCGGCGGTTCCCGAGCGGTGTCCTACAGGCGCAGCCAAGCCCCCGCCCAGGGCGGGGACGAGGGTGTGGGAAAAGACAAGACTGAAGACGGGGGCACGGCCGGTGCCACAAAGTCGAGGCGGAACCTGAAGCTTAGCGCCAGCGGTTCGAGAAGAGCCGCCGCCTCCGAGCGAATGGTGCGAAAAAGCCGGGTCGGCGGGGCGGCCAGGGAAAACAGCGGGAAAGGGTCGGGCGGTTCGAAGCTCAAGGTTTTCCTGATTCTCCTGGCGTTGGCGGTGGTGGCCGGTTCGGGATTCGGCTATTATTGGCGGTTCTATATGGCACAGCCCGCCATCGAGCCAAGATTCGGTCTGACGGCGGCAAGAACCGGGCGCCTGCACGAGATCGAGGATGCGGTCGAGACCGAGCCCAGGGCGAGCGCTTTGGCCGCCTTGCGGGCGGGGCTGGCCGAATTCGACGACAGTCGCGAGGCGGTCGAGCATTTGCGGCAGCTGGCCGCTCCTTTGCTTGAGGAGGAGGCTCGCGAAAAGCGGGCGGCGCAGAGATCGCAGGAACTGGATCGCTGGCGCGAGCTTTCGCGAGAGCTGGCCGAACAGGAGCAGCAGCGTCTGCAGCGCGAGGCCGAAGAGGCGGCGCGGCGCGCGGCTGAGGCCGAGGCGGCGGCCGAGGCGGCACGGGCGGCCGAATTGCGCGAGCAGCGCTTGCAGCGCCTGCGCGAACAGCGGGATCGGCTGCGGCGGGAAACCATTCCGCTGGCTCGCCGACATCGTTTCGCGCAGGCTCGCATTGACTATGCCGCGATGACCGCTTCCCAGGAGACCGAGTTCCGCGACTGGGCTCGCGACCGGGTCGAGATGCTGGAATTGGCCGAAAAGGCCTTGGCCACATTCCGCAATACCGGCACCGAGCTGACCGGCATGCGGTTTGTGGCTCCCGGGCAGATACGTCCCGGGCAGATCGTGTCGATCGACAATCTTCTGATTTCGGCGGAAATCGTTGATCCGGTATATGAAGCGGGGCAGTTGGTCGGCGAGCGCCGTATCCCGCTCACGGTTCCGATCGACAGCCTGGAGCTTCGTCGTCTGGTTGGACTGATCGACAGCGCCTGGCTCCATCGGGGCGGAACCGACGAGGCCGAGCGCGATCTGATGGTTGGCGCCTACCTTCTGGCTCGCGGGGAGATGCTTGAAGAGGCGAGGCGACGCCTGCAAAACGCGCGCGGGCGAATCGCGCAAAGCCTGCTTGGCGAAATCGATTCGGTGCGCGAGGCGGCTCGCTCCTTGGATTGAGCCGGTTTTTCGGGGGACTTGGGCGCTTGCTCCGATTTGAATTTGACGCCTAACCATTGATGGACATGGTCAACATTCAATATTTTGTCAATTTAAATCTGAAATTTTCCATTTCAGCTAAATTTGATTGTTAAGACACAGGCGGAACTCCAATTGCGATTTCAATGCAAATACTGCATGAGCGTAGTTGCCATCGAAGACAGCGACATGGGGCAACCCGTAGCCTGCGGCAACTGCAACAAGGTAGTGGTTGTACCGACAAGCCGACTCGACAGTGGCGCGGTGCTGGGGGATTTCGTTGTCGAGCGGTATCTCGGCTCCGGCGGTCTGGCTTCGGTCTATCTGGCTCACCAGCTTTCTTTGGATCGTCCGGCCGCGATCAAGATTCTGCATGACAAGTTTGCCCGGGACGCCGCCTTCATCAAGAACTTCATTCACGA
>SLSR01000160.1 GCA_007130365.1 Lentisphaeria bacterium | reverse complement strand
GTCGAATGGCTGCGCGGCTACCTGCGCGGATTCAAGGGCATTATGCTGCTGATTTCGCACGACCGCTATCTGCTGAACTCGCTTACCTCGGTCACTCTCGAAGTGGCCAATGCAATGGTCGAACGCTATCCCGGCAACTACAGTCAATACACGGTCGCCCGCCGCGCCCGCCGGGAGCAGGCGCTGGCCGCCCGCCAGAACCAGGAGCGCAAGCGCGAACAGATCGAGCGCTTCGTACAGCGATTTCGCAGTCAGGCGAGCAAGGCTTCGCAGGTGCAAAGCCGCTTGAAGATGCTGGAGAAGATGGAGGAAATCCGGGTTCCGGGGGAGCTTTCCGGACTCGCCCGGATTAAAATGCCGGAAGTCGGGCGCGCGGGCTTCGAGGCAGTGAAACTGCAGCGGGCCGGGGTCAGCTACGACGGCGAAAACTGGGTCTTCCGCGATCTGGATTTTTGCCTGGAGCGCGGAGTCAAGGCCGCGATTGTCGGCGCCAACGGGCGCGGCAAGACGACTCTGCTGCGTGTCCTGGCCGGCACTCTGCCTCTCTGCCAGGGCAGACGCGAGCTTGGCACCAAGGTCGGCCTCGGCTATCAGGCCCAGGACTTTGCCGAAGTCCTGGATGCCCGGCAAACCGTATTCGCGGCCGCCCGGGCCGACGACTCGGCCGCCACCGACCGCCAGGCCAGAGCCATGCTTGGCAGCTTTGGCTTTTCCGGGGAGGCGGCCGAAAAGGTCGTGGACGTTTTGAGTGGCGGCGAAAAAGTGCGCCTGGCGCTGGTTCGCCTACTTTTGCGCAACCCCAACCTGATTCTTCTCGACGAGCCGACCACTCATCTCGACATTCCAGCCCGGCAGGCTCTGGAGCAGGCTTTGCTCGACTTCGGCGGCACCCTGTGCTTTGTCAGTCATGACATCGAGTTCATCCGCCGGGTCGCCGACACGATCTATGCGATCGAGCCGACGGGGCTTGTCAAGTACTTCGGCGGCTACGACTATTACCGGCAGAAGCTTGCCGAGAGGGAGTCCGGCTCTCGCGGCTCCGACTCCGGCAGTCAGGCCGGGAATTCCGCCGACGGGCCGGCCGCCGAGGACAACCGCAAGTCGCAACGCCGACAAAGAGCCGAGGCGCGACGGCATGCGCAGCATCGCGAGCGGCCGCTGCGCCGGCGGGCGGAAGCCGCCGAGCGCCAGGTCGAGGATCTCCACCAGGAACAGTCCGGACTCTTGCGCCAGCTTGCATCCGGAGCCGAGGGCGAGCGACTCGGCGAGATCAATCGCCGCCTGCACCGGATTCAGCCGGAGATCGCCGCTGCCACGGCCGCCTGGGAAGAGGCCGAACTGGCTTTGGACGAGCTTCGGCCGGAATCTTCGCCCGAATGATTCATCGGCCAACTTTGCCGCATTCTTTTTTCGTGTCCCCTTCGCTGCCGTCTTGATCCTCCGTCTTGCCGGAGTCTTTCGGGTCGTCCCCGCACAAAGTGCAGCCGCCGCAGCCGCCGCCGCCGCCGCCGCGCCCGCCGGCGGAGCGCCAGAAGGCGCGAACCATCCAGGCCAGAGCCAGAGCCACGATCAATCCCGTCAATATGTTTTGCACGACAAGCCTCCGAATTGGTTGAACCGTCGACTACCCCACGATCAGGCTGCCGATTTGATAGACCAGGAAAGTGACGATCCATGCCAGCCCGGTCAGGGACGCCACCTGGAAGCCGGCCCAGACCCAGCTTGCGGTTTCGCGCCGGGTTATGGCCACGGTCGCGATGCATGGCATGCTGATCAGGCAGAACAGCATGATGGCCAGCCCCTGCAGCGGCGTATAGTTGTCCTGCAGAGTCTGCCGCAAAGTCGGCGAATCCTCGTCCGCCTCGCCCAGGGCATAGACTATGCCCATCTGCGCCACGAACACCTCCTTGGCGACCAGCGCCCCGATCATGGCGGTGGATATCTTCCAGTCGAAGCCGAGTGGGCGCATGACCGGTTCCACCGCCTTGCCCAGCCGCCCCATCAGGGACGCCTCCAGGTTCAGTTCCGCCTGTTTGCCTTCGATCAGTGCCGCCTGCTCGTCGGCGGCCGGGTGCTCCCGCTCTGCCGCCAGCTCAAGCTGCTGCTCGGCCAAGGCCTCAAGATCGCCGGCCTCCGGGCGCGGCCATTGGGACAGTGCCCAGAGGATGATCGAGGCACCCAGAATGATCGTGCCGGCCTTGCGCAGAAACTGCCAGCTGCGCTCCCACATGTGAATGAACACCCCCCGCCAGGTCGGCAGGCGATAGGGCGGCAGCTCCATGACGAACGGCACACTCTCCCCCTTGAACAAGGTCGACCGCAGGAGTTTGGCACCCCCGATCGCCAGCAGGATCCCGACCACATAGATGATCCACAGCATGCGGGCATGCCATTCGGTCGGGAAGAAGGCGGGAATGATCAGCATGTAGATCGGCAGCCGCGCCCCGCAGCTGATCAGCGGCAAGACCATGATCGTGGTAAAGCGGTCGCGCCGCGACTCGAGAGTGCGGGTGGCCATGATCGCCGGCACCGTGCAGCCGAAGCCGACCAGCATGGGAATGAAGCTGCGCCCGTGCAGACCGATCTTGTGCATCAGCCGATCCATGATAAAGGCGGCGCGCGCCATGTAGCCACTGTCTTCGAGGAAGGAGATGGCCAGGAACAGAAGCAGTATGTTGGGCAGGAACACCAGTACGCCGCCGACCCCGCCGATGATTCCGTCGGCAAGCAGAGACAGCAGCAGGCTCTCGCCGCCGGGCCACCACTCTGCCACCGCCCCTCCGAGCCACTCGAAGCCGTTCTCCAGCAGCGCCATCAAGGGCTCGCCGAAGGAGAAGGTGAGGCTGAACACCAGGTACATCATGGCCGCGAAAATCGGCAGGCCGAGCCAGCGGTTGAGCACTACGCGATCGACCTTTTCGCTCGAAGACATGCGGTCGGCGCTGGTTCTCGACACCACCTCGGCATGAATCCCGGCGATGAAGCCGTAGCGCCGGTCGGCCAGGTCGGTGCCGACATCGTCGCCGCAAATGCCTTCGATATGCCGGCGCATTTCCGCCGCCGTCTCGGTCAGGGGCGCTTCCGCCTGCGGGGCCAGGCGAGCCACCCGCCTGGCCGTTTCGCGGTCGCCCTCGAGCAGTTTGAGGGCGTACCAGCGCGCCCGCTGGCGCAAAGGTTCGTGTTCGGCCACCATTTCCGTCAGTCTCTCGACATGCGGCTCGATCTCGTTGCCGTAGTTGACCTGTCGCCTCTCCTCGCTTCGAATCTTCGGGCCGTCGGCCACCTCCGCCGCCGCCTGCAAGAGACGGTCCAGCCCCTGCCGCCGCGATCCCACGGTCTCCACCACCGGCACCCCGGCCAGAGCCGAAAGCCGCGCGCTGTCGATCGCCAGCCCCTTGGCTTCCAGCATGTCCCACATGTTGAGCGCGAGCACCAGCGGCACGCCCAGCTCCATCAACTGCACTGCCAGGTAAAGGTTGCGCTCCAGATTGGAGGCGTCGATCACCACAATCACGGCGTCCGGCTGTTCGTCGATCAGAAAGTTGCGGGCCACGATTTCCTCGGCGCTGCGAGCCGCCAGACTATAGGTGCCCGGCAAGTCTATCAGCAGAAAATCGCGGTCGCCCAACCGGGCCGAGCCCTCCTTCAAGTCCACCGTCACCCCGGGGTAGTTGCCGACATGCTGGCGCGACCCGGTCATCGCGTTGAACAGGGTGGTCTTGCCCGAATTGGGATTGCCGGCCAGGGCGATTTTGACTTGTTTTTTCTCCTTTGTCATCGGCTGAATCCTTGATCAATTAGATATTAGATGCACACTGAAACCATAATCCGCTCGACCATGCCGCGCCCGAGCACCAGGCGCGAACCCTTGACCGCAGCCACCAGCGTTCCATGGCCGGGATTGTGCTCGACCGAGAAAACCGCCCCCGGCCCCAGCCCCATGTCGGCCAGCCGCCGCCGCAACTCTTCGCCGCCGCGGATCTCCGTTACCGTGTAGAGCCGCCCCGCCTTGGCCTCGCTCAACGCAAGCTGTGATCTTGTCCTGGTCATCGTCAACTCCGTTCAAACTGCAGTTTGACCACCGCCACCGCCTGCGCCTCTTCCCGCCGCAAGGTCAGGTTGTAGCCGCGAACCTCGATCTCGATCGGATCGCCAAGCGGCGCCACCCGTCGAACCGAAACCGCGGCGCCGCGAGTCATGCCCATGTCGGCCAGCCGGCCGCCCAGCGCGGCGATCTTTCCGATCCGCTCGATTTTTGCCTGGTCTCCTGGTTTCAAGTCGGCCAAAGTCATAGTCCGCTCTCCTTGTTAGGCTGATACAACTGCCGGGCGTGTTTGTTCCCATCAATGACGTGGCCGAGAATATTCATTCAAGGCCGGCCGCCGTCAAAAGACGGCTGTCGGCGGTGTCGCCGGATCAAACTTTTGCCACGCCAGCGAACAAAATGTTTGACAAGGCTAATAAAATGCCGCTTCCTGAAAATGCAAACGGATGTGTCGCGCTTTCGCGGCAGCTGCCACCGGCCGCGAACTGGGTTGAAGTCGGGCGCACCAAGGGGCGCGGCCGCCAGAACCGGCGGCACGAATGCAAGTCCGGGGTGAAGCTTTATTTTGCCCTGGAGCTGTGCGCCGACGCCCGGCGGCGGCGCCGCCGCAGCCCCATTCCCCCGCCGGCAAGGCAGTATGCGGACTGGGTCGAGGAGGAGTTCGGGGCGGCGGACTTTGGCGATGAACGGCTGAAGCGGCGGCAGGGCGGCGGTCAAGCGAGCGTATCGGTTCTTCGACAAATCGCAGGTTGACATGGACAGCATTCTGGCATCGCACTATCAAGCCACGGAAGAAAGGGTGCCGTGTCCAGCAAAGAACAAACGGGGCAAGTTAAGTTCACTGACGCATTACTTCATCACCTGATTGCATCAGGGCAGAACAGAACTATGGTAAGGGCGGTTGGAGTCGATTATATAATGACCCATGGCCGAATTCGCATGAATTAATCAGGCTAGAGATCATTTTGGATGCCGTGAACGGCTACTCTTTGCCAAATACAACAAACCAAAACAAGAAAGTGTCAGGCATGGGAAAATTCACCGAACCGTCGGAGATCAAAGCCGGAGTCGTCGGCTACAGCAGCGCCTTCAACATGGGGCGCAAGCAACTGCAGGAAATGGCCAAGGCCGGGATGACGCCGTTTGCGGTCTGCGAAATCGACCCGGCCCGCCTGGAGGCCGCGAAACAGGATTTCCCCGGCATCGCCACCTATTCGAGCATGGAAGAGATGCTGAAGAATTCAGACTTGAACCTGGTGGTTCTGATCACCCCGCACAACCTGCACGCGGAACAGGCCATCCAGTGCCTGAGCGCCGGCAAGCATGTGATCTGCGAAAAGCCCTTCGCCATCACCACCGAGGAATGCGACGCGATGATCGCCAAGGCGCGGGAAACGGGGCTGATGCTGAGCACCTACCACAACCGCCATTGGGATCCCGGCATTCTCGCGGCCATGCGGGTTCTGCAGGATGGACGGATCGGCGAAGTCTACAAGATCGAGGCCAATATGGGCGGCTGGAACCGACCGGGCGAATGGTGGCGCTCGAGCAAGTCGATCTCCGGCGGCATTCTCTACGACTGGGGCGTGCATCTTCTGGAATACTGCCTGCAAATCTTCGCCGGCGCCAAACTGACCGAAGTCTCCGGATTCGCCAGGCGGGGCTACTGGTCCGACCAGATCAAGTGGGGCGAGGACAGCAACGAAGACGAGGGCTATCTGGTGGCCCGCTTCGACACCGGCCAGTGGCTGCGCCTGTGCATCACCTCCATAGACTGCCATCTCAAGCCTTCCGGACTCGGCGTGTCGGGTACCCGCGGCGCCCTGGTGGTCGGTCCCGGCACCTGCAAGGCAATCTGGAAGACCGAGGACGGTTCAACCCTGACCGAGGAATTTTCCGGTCTGCAAGGGGAACACGAGAAATTCTACGCCAACATCGCCGCCCACCTGGTCGACGGCGAACCCCTGATCATCAGCCCGGAATGGGCGCGCCGCCCGATCCACATAATCGACCTGGCCGGGCAAAGCGCCGAACAAGGGCGAGCCCTGGCCAGCCGCTACGAATAGAAGCGACCGGGAATCCGCCGAACCGTCGACGGGCAAATCGAGAAGTTCACCATTCACAACAGGCCAACAGCAAAAACAGGAGACTCTATCATGCCGAGACCAGTAACTCTCTTCACCGGGCAATGGGCGGATTTGGATTTTGACACCATCTGCGGCAAGGCGGCCGAGTTCGGCTACGACGGCCTGGAACTGGCCTGCTGGGGCGATCATTTCGAGGTCGGCAAGGCGGACGACGAATACTGCCGCGACAAACGCCGAAAACTGGAGAAGCACGGCCTGATCTGCCATTCGATCTCCGCCCACCTGGTCGGCCAGGCCGTGTGCGACCGGATCGACAGCCGCCACCAGGGCATTCTGCCGCCCCACGTCTGGGGCGACGGCGATCCGGAAGGCGTGCGCCAGAGGGCGGCCCGGGAATTGATCGAGAGCGCCGCCGCCGCCCGACGATTCGGGGTCGGCGTGGTCAACGGCTTCACCGGCAGTTCGATCTGGCATTTGCTCTATTCCTTCCCGCCGGCCTCACCCCGGATGATCGACGATGGCTTCGCGGATTTCGCCAGGCGCTGGCGGCCGATCCTCGACGAGTTCCAAAAACTCGGGGTAAAGTTCGCACTCGAAGTCCATCCCACCGAGATCGCCTTCGACATCGCCTCGGCCGAACGCGCGCTGCAGGCGCTCGACCACCATCCGGCCTTCGGCTTCAACTACGACCCCAGCCATCTGGGCTATCAGGGAGTGGACTATGTCGAGTTCATCCATCGTTTCGCCGAACGCATTTTCCATGTCCACATGAAGGATGCGGGCTGGTCGGCCACTCCGACCGAAGCCGGGGTCTTCGGCGGACATCTGCCGTTCGGCGACCGGCGGCGCTACTGGGATTTCCGTTCGCTCGGTCGCGGCAACATCGATTTTGAGGAGATCGTGCGGGCGCTCAACCGCATCGACTACCAGGGGCCGCTCTCCGTGGAGTGGGAGGATTCCGGCATGGATCGCGAGCATGGCGCGGTCGAGGCCTGCGACTTCGTCCGACAGATCGATTTCCCGGCTTCGGCCGTCGCCTTCGACGCGGCCTTCGAATCCGAATGAAAGGCGACACAGACATCTTGCCGGTGCGCCCCATAGGACACAACACAATCAACTTCAACGAGAAAGGACTAATCATGGCCGATCACCAGATTTCAGTACAGTTGTACAGTTTGCGAGAGGCTCTGGGCAAGGATCTTGCGGGCACCCTCGGCAAATTGTCGGCAACCGGCTTCCGCTATGTCGAGCCGGCCGGCTATTGCGGCCTGACCGCGGCCGAATTCGCCCGCGAACTGGAAAAAGCGGGTTTGCAGGCGCCGAGCATTCATGGCGCACTGCCGGTCGGCGACGACTGCGAACGAATCATCGAAGAGGCCCAGGCGCTAGGCGTGAGATACCTGATCACCGGCGGCCCGGCCGGCGGCTGGGACTCCTGGAAAACCAGTGATTCCATCAGACAGCAGGCCGAACTGTACAGCCAGGCCGCCGCCAACGCCGCGCCGCACGGGATTAAGGTCGGCTTCCACAATCACGACATGGAGATGCAGGAGATCGACGGCGAACCGGCCTATCGCATCTTCCTCGCGGCCGCCGCCCCGGAAGTGCTGTGGACGGTGGACACCTACTGGGTTCAGGTCGGAGGCCGCAATCCGGTCGAAGTGATTCGGGAAGCGGGCTCCAGAAGCAAGGTGGTCCACATCAAGGACGGCCCGGGCGTCAAAGGCCAGCCGATGCTTGCGGCCGGCGAGGGCGTGATGGACTTCCCCCCGATCATCGCGGCCGCCGAACACGCCGAATACCTGTGCATCGAACTCGACTCCTGCGCCACCGATATGATGGAGGCGGTAGTCAAGAGTTTCCGCTATCTGCAACAACAAATTGAGGATTGATCCTATTATGCCTAAATCGCTGGACAAGGTAAAAGTCGGCGTCGTCGGCTGCGGCAAGATAAGCGACGCCTATTTCCGGGGCACCGGCTTTTTCGACAATGTCGAGATGGTCGCCTGCGCCGACTTGGTTCCGCAGGTTGCCCAGGCGAAGGCCGAGCAACACGGAGTCGAAGCGCTGACCGTGGAGGAGCTGCTGAACCGGCCGGAGATCGAGATCGTGCTCAACCTGACCATTCCGCAGGCGCACGCCGAAATCGCCCTGGCCGCTCTGGCGGCGGGCAAGCATGTCCACTGCGAAAAGCCACTGGCGGTCAATCTGGCCGACGGCAAACGGGTGGTCGAGGCGGCTCGCCGCTGCAATCTTCTGGTCGGCTGCGCACCGGACACCTTTATGGGGGCCGGACATCAAACCACGCGCAAACTGATCGACGACGGCTGGATCGGTCGGCCGATCGCGGGAACCGCCTTTATGATGGGACACGGCCCGGAGTCCTGGCATCCCAATCCCGGCTTCTACTACCAGCTCGGCGGCGGCCCCATGTTCGACATGGGTCCCTACTACCTGACCGCCCTGATCAACCTGCTGGGGCCGATCAAAAAGGTCTGCGGCAAGACCGCCAAGACCTTTCCCGAGAGACTGGCCACCTGCAAAGAGCATTACGGCGAAATCCTGCCGGTCGAAGTCACCACCCATCACGCGGGTGTGCTCGAATTTCAGTCGGGCGCCTTGATCACCCTGACCATGAGTTTCGATATCTGGCGACACGCCCATTCCCCGATCGAAATCTACGGCACCGAGGGCAGCCTGCAAGCTCCGGATCCGAACAGTTTCGGCAAAGCGATCAGGGTTTTCCGCGCCGGCGCCGAGCAATGGAGCGAAATGCCCTATTCCCATATCTATCACGACAACTCGCGCGGCATCGGGGTCGCCGACATGGCCGCCGCCATCCGCACCGGCCGGCCGCATCGCTGTCATGGCGACATGGCCTGCCATGTGCTCGAAGTCATGTGCGCCTTCGACCAGTCGTCGCAAACCGGCCAGGCGGTCGAGATTGAATCTCCGTGCCGCCAACCGGCGCCACTGCCGACCGGCCTGCTGCATGGACGGATCGACGCTGAAGCATAGGCTCGCGCTGAGACTTGAATTTGGCCTGTCGCCTTATGCGCGTATGGCAACACCATCATGATCGGGCAGCCGGTTGTCGACCGCCTGACTAATCATGCCATCTCGACTCTGCAAGGCATCCGGCCAAGGAGATTGTCGAAAAAGAGATTGGATATTGAAAAAACTTCACGCGACCAGCCAGACGATTCTCTCTGTCCTGCGACAGAGCGGCGGCGACATCTCGGGCGAAGACCTGTGCCGCGACCTGAAGATCAGCCGGGCCGCCGTTTGGAAGCACATACAGAGCCTGCGCGAACTGGGCTATGCCATCGGCTCGGCCACCCATCGCGGCTATCGCCTGACCGCCGCCCCCAACCTCCCGCTTCCCTGGGAAATCGAAGGCCACCTGGAAACCGCCCGGCTGGGACGGGAAATCGAATATTGCGCGGTTGCCGAATCGACCAACCCGCTGGCCATCGAGGCCGCCAAAAATCAGGCGGCAGAAGGCTTTTGCGTGGTCGCCGACCAGCAGAAACAGGGACGCGGCCGCTTGCGCCGACCCTGGTTTTCGCCGCCGAGCCGCAACCTCTATCTGTCGGTCGTTCTGCGGCCGCCGATCGCGCCGCTCGCCCTCCCGCAGATTTCCCTGATCGCGGCGCTGGCGCTGACCAGAGCCTGCAAGGACTGGCTGCCCGAGTCCGCCGACATCCGAGTAAAATGGCCGAACGACGTTTTTGTCAATCAGGGCAAAGTCGCCGGCATCCTCTGCGAAAGCGCCTCCGAAACCGACCGCGTCCATTACGCCGTAGTCGGGATCGGAGTGAACCTAAACCTGAAAAGGGAGGATCTGCCGGGCGAGATTGCGGACACCGCAACCTCGCTGCAAATCGTCGGCGGCAGTGAAGTCGACCGGCCGCGGTTCGCGGCCAATCTGCTCAACCACCTGGAGCCCATGTATTTCGCCTGGTGCCGGGACGGCCTGGCCGACTTCCTGCCGGAGTTGGAGGAAATGTCCCTGATGCGCGACCGCCAGGTCGATGTCGAAACGGTTTCCGGGCGCCGCTCGGGAATCGCCGTCGGAATCACCGAAGACGGCGGCCTGCGCTTGCGGAATCCCCAGAACGACCACGAGGAAGTAGTCTACTGCGGCGACATCAGCCTGACACCCGTCGATTGACCGCCCACTGCTTTATCGCACGGCGATGCGGCCGCACTGGGTTGAGGCGCCCCTCCGGGCACATTCGGATTCGCCGCAAGTCCCCAGGCGCTGCCTGCCTGTGCGCCATGCCTGCGCCGCGTGCCTTGGCGCGGCAGGCAGGTGCCGCACGCAGACAGGCCTGGGGCTAGGATGATTCAGCCCCTCGGGGCTTGCGAAAGCTTTATGCTTCGGAAAAGCGAGATCCGACCCCATGTCGGCATCGACCGAAGGCCAGCACTACCGCCGCCGCCAGCAGGACAAAAAAAGAGCCGGGCTCGGGAATGGCGGTGCCGGTAAAGCCCGAATAGCCCGATCCGTCATAATTGGCAATCCGGAAGGTGCCTGTGCTAGAGATATCACTTGCGCTATCGTCGGCGCGAGTGTTGCTCAGGGCACGAATTCGGAACTCCACCGTTCCGGAAAGATTGATCAGCGCCCTCAAGTCAATAATGCTGTCAAGCAAAACCTCTCCCTCCTGTGCAAAAGCATGGAGATTGCCGGTAAAATCGTCGCCACTGTAGAACAGCCCCAAATCGCCGGGGCCTGTATTGGAAGAGCGAGTTCGAATAGCGAGCGATTGCAGGTTCACCATATACCCGGAAGCTACCGT
>SLSR01000002.1 GCA_007130365.1 Lentisphaeria bacterium | reverse complement strand
GCCGGGCAGGAAGCGCCGGCCAGGATGCCGAGGCGCCTGGTCGAAGGGGGCAGCCAGTCGGAAGTGGTGCGCAGCTCTCCGGTTTCCGGGATAAAATGAGTGATGCGAGACGAATCGAGGTTGCGGGCGTCGCCAATGAAAAAAGCCGCGCCATAACTGCGGGCAATCCGATATAGCTGGCGCGTATTACTGCTGCCATATCCACCGACCACCAGAGACAAATCGCAGCCGCGCCGACAAAGGCGCAGAGCGGCGGCCTGCCGTTCGCGAGTGGCCAGGCAACTGGCACTGGCATTGAGCAACCGCCCACCTGCCTGCACCATCGCCTCGGACAAAATCTCGGCAACCTCGCGAATGTCATCCTCCAGCAAAGTGGTTTGACTGATCAAGGCCAGGCGCTCCCGGTTCAGTTGCCCGGGATTGACTATGCCGTCGGCCGGCCAGTCGCGCCAGGCGCCGTCGACCAGGACTCGAACAAAATCACGAGCCATCTGCGGAGTCCGCAAATGAACGACCGCGCTCCTCCCCCCGCCAACTCGCGACACGGTCGACCGGATCTCCGGATGCCGGGGATCGCCATGCACCGCGACCGTATAGCCGTCGGCGGCAGCCTGCTCGACCAATCGCCAGGATCGCTTGACATAGCCACAGGTGGTGTCGACGATCAGCTCCGGCGCGAATCGGCGGCGGATGGCCAGCTCCAGACCGCGCTCGATGCCGAAGGCGGGAATCACCACCCGGTCTTTCGCGCAATCGGCGCAATCCCAGAACGACTCCCTTTCCTCCTCCCGAACAATCCGGGCGCCAGCCTCCTGCAAACAACGGTTCACGGTTGGATTGTGAATTATTTCGCCGACAATCCAAACCCGCCCCGGCTTTGCTTTCGACAAAGCCTCCGCAACCGACTTCAGGGCTCTCTGCACCCCGTTGCAAAATCCGAGCTTGTCGGGCAGCAAAAGCGTCCGCCCCGAGTCGCAAACCAGCCGATTGCCGGCCTGTCGCAGGCGCTCAACCTCAGGATCATTGAAAAGTCGAGTCAGCATCAAGGCATCGGCTCCGACATCGCCAACCGTTCACAAGGCATACCAGCCGCGGCCATCCCGCGCCAGCAAGCCATCCGCCTCCCGCGGCCCCTGGCCCCCCGCCGGATAAAAATGCAGGGCTGCCAAGGCCGACTCCCCCTTCTGCCAATCCTCGAGAATCGGCGTCAGCAGCCGCCAGGCGATATCGATGTTGTCGCTGCGCAGGAACAGAGTCTGGTCGCCCAGCATGGTATCGAGCAGCAAGCGGCCGTAGGCGTCGATCGGGGTCGGCTCGAAGACCTCATGATAGTCGAAGCTCAAGTCGAGAACATCCATGCACAGCTTGGGGCCGGGACGCTTGGCCTGAATCGACAGGGACATGCCCTCGCGAGGCTGAATGCTGAGCTTCAAAACGTTGGCGGCCAGATCTTCGGCCTCCAGGGGATGGAAGATCGAATGGGGCACCGCCTTGTAGACAATCGACACTTCCGTCGACTTCGCGGCCAGCCGCTTGCCGGAACGCAAGTAGAACGGCACTCCCTTCCAGCGCCAGTTCTCGACAAACAGCTTGAGCGCGACATAGGTCTCGGTGGTCGACGCTTCGTCAACCCCCTCCTCCTGGCGATAGCCCGGCAACCACCTTTCGTTGACTCGCCCTCCGGCATACTGCGCGCGCACCACATTCTCCGACAAATCCCGGTCGGACAACGGGTGGATCGAACTGAGCAGCTTGACCTTCTCATCCCGCACATGATCGGCGGCAAAGGAAACCGGCGGCTCCATGGCGATCAAGGCCAGAATCTGCAAAATATGATTTTGAAACATGTCGCGCAACAAACCGGCCCGGTCATAGTAGCCGGCCCGGGCTTCGATCCCGATGTCTTCGGCCACCGTTATCTGGACATGATCGACGTAGCGGCGATTCCACAGCGGCTCGAAAACGGTATTGGCAAAGCGCAGCATCATGATGTTCTGCACCGTCTCCTTGCCGAGATAGTGGTCGATGCGATATATCTGGCTCTCCGCCAGCCGCGCCGCCAAAGCCCGGTCAAGCTCGCGGGCACTGGCCAGATCGTGGCCGAAGGGCTTCTCGAAAACCAACCTGCGCCAAACCTCTCCATCCGCTTCGTCCAGCAAGCCTGCCTTGCCAAGACCCTCGACAATCCCCCCGTATATCCGCGGCGGCACCGAGAGATAAAAGATCAGTCGATCCCCGGCCCCATGTTTCTGCCCAAGCTCGCCCAGCGCCTCGGACAGACGGCGATAACTGTCCGCAGTCTGATAGTCGCCGACCAAGTAATGGCACAAATCGGCAAACTTCTCAATCTCCGCGTCTTCCCCGCTCGCCGCCTCCCGCAAGCGCTGCCCGATCTTGTGGCGGAATTCAGCATCGTCCATCTCGGTTCTGGCAAAACCGAGCAGAAAGAACCGGTCAGGCAGGAATTGCTTTTGGAACAACCCGAACAAGCTGGGGATTAGCTTGCGCATGGCCAGGTCGCCCGATGCGCCAAAAATCACCGCTCCGCAGGGCGGCGGCAGCTCTTCCGCGCAATGAATGCGATAGGAAACCGCCGGGTTATCGCTTTTCTTCACCATCTCGTTCTCCTTTTGACGCCCCGACCGTTGTTTCCAGCAACCGTCTCACGCTGCCCCCGGCCACACGCCAATTCAGACATTTTTGATAGCATTCAAAGGAAGAGCGGCAAAGAGCCTCGTAGCGCTCCCGATCGCCAATCGCTTCGAGAATCTTT
>SLSR01000174.1 GCA_007130365.1 Lentisphaeria bacterium | reverse complement strand
TTCAGGTGTCAGGTGTCGGGTTTCAGGTGTTACCCACAAAATCTAAGAAAAAACTATTGGCAACCCATTCGTTTTGAGAAAGAGCCAAAAAGCATTGGCGGAGGGGGTGGGATTCGAACCCACGGGAGCTTTCGCCCCAACGGTTTTCAAGACCGCCGCCTTCGGCCGCTCAGCCACCCCTCCGGTATAACTCTTTCGCAAATTCTGCTGCCCCGCCGACTTGCGGGCGAATAAAAGATTCGGGCTTGGCCGCATATTTCCCGAGACCATGCTCGCAGCCGGCCATGAAAAAAGCGTTCGTGTCATGCACAACTTGAATATAGCCTGATTAACTGATCAGCCAAGTTTGTCGCCGCTCGGGGTAATTTGCATCTGGCGCCGGCATCATGCCGAGTTCTGCCGGGGGCAAGGATGGCGGGGATGAGGTTGATTTTCGGGCGCGCGGCAGTAGGTTTGTGCTTTTGCGAAAAACCATAGGCGACAGGAGAAAAAGATAATGAACACGGACAATATGGCCAGGGAGAAGCTGGGGGTGGTGGCGGTAAGTCGCGACTGTTTCCCGATCGAATTGTCGGCCCGGCGCAAGGCGTGCCTGCTGGAGGCATGTTCGGAGCGGGCGATCGAGCTGGTCGACATTGAAACTATAGTCGAGAGCGAGAACGATATTGAACCGGCCTTGCGGCAGATCGAGGAGGCCGGGGTGAACGCTCTGGTTCTGTATCTGGGCAATTTCGGGCCGGAAGGGCCGACGACGCTTTTGGCGTCTCGCTTTGCCGGGCCGACCATGGTGGTGGCGGCGGCCGAGGAGTCGGGCGACAACTTGGTCGACGGACGGGGGGATGCCTATTGCGGAATGCTCAATTGCAGCTACAACCTGGGGTTGCGCAAGTTGCCGGTGCATATACCGGAATACCCGGTGGGCCTGGCCGGGGAGCTGGCCGATCTGATCGCTCGCTTTCGCCCGATTGCCCGGGCCGTGCTGTCGCTGCGGCAACTGAAAATATTCGCCTTCGGCCCGCGTCCGCAGGATTTCCTCGCCTGCAACGCGCCGATCAAGCCGCTGTACGATTTGGGGGTCGAGGTGATGGAGAACAGCGAGCTGGATTTATACGATGTCTATCGGGAGGCGGCCGGCGATCCGGAGGTCAAGGCGGTGGCCGCCGACATGGCGCAGGAGCTGGGCGCGGGCAACCGCTATCCCGATCTGCTGGACAAATTGGCGCAGTACGAAGTGGGTTTGCGAAAGTTCATGGCGGAAAACCTGGGGGGATCGCGCTTTGCGGTGTTCGCCAACAAATGCTGGCCGGCCTTCGAGAAGTATTTCGAGTTTGTGCCCTGCTATGTCAATTCCCGTCTGGCCGGGCGGGGAATACCGGTTGCCTGTGAAGTGGATATCTACGGCGCGCTCAGCGAGTACATCGTCAGCTGCGTCAGCCGGCGGCCGGCCACGTTGCTGGACATCAACAACACGGTGCCGGAAGACATCTACGAGAACGCCGGCGGCGCCGGTTCGGGCTATGCCTCGACCGATTTGTTCATGGGCTTCCACTGCGGCAACACCTGTTCGGAGTGTGTGGTTTGCCCGAGCCTCAAGCATCAGTTGATCATGCATCGCCTGATGGAGCCGGGCGCCTCGCCGAACATCACCAGGGGCACTCTGGAAGGCCGGTTGAAGCCCGGAGCGGCGACGCTGTTTCGCCTGCAGTCGACCGCCGACACGATCCTCAAGTCGTATATGGCCGAGGGCGAGATTCTGGATGTGGATCCTCGCTCCTTTGGCGGCATTGGGGTTTTCGCGGTGCCCGAGATGGGGCGCTTCTATCGGCATGTCCTGATCGAGCAGCGGTTTCCGCATCACGGCGCGGTGGCTTTCGCGCATGTGGGGGCGGTCTTGTTCGACCTGCTTCGCCTGCTGGGGGTGGAGAACCGCTACTGCAACCAGCCGGCGGGTCGGCTCTACGGTTCGGAGAACCCTTTCAGCCTATAGTCTGAACGGCCAGGCCAGGCGGCCGCCCAAGGCTGGCGGCCAGCGGCGGCGGGGAAGGGGCTTGACTTCCGCCCTCGCGGCAGGTAGGTTGTAACTCGCCCGGGAGCGAAGCCGCTTCCGTTCTGTTGGTTTTTGTATTGCGGAGTGAAGTTATGGCACAAGTAAAAGATGGCAGCAAGGTGAAAGTGCATTACAAGGGAAGCTTGGCCGACGGCACAGTGTTCGATCAGTCCGCGGCCGACTCGCCCCTGGAGTTCAAGGTCGGGGAGGGTCAGATTATCCCGGGCTTCGAGGAAGCGGTGCGGGAAATGTCGGTGGGCGAAAAGCGGACGGTGAAGCTGGAGGTGGATCAGGCCTACGGGCCGCATCGCGAAGAGCTGGTGGGGGCGATCAAGCGCGAACGGCTGCCGGAGAATATCGCGCCGGAAGTCGGTCAGATGCTGCGTGTCGGCGAACCGCACGGGCAGTCTTTGACGGTGCAGGTGGTCGAGGTCGATGACGATGAAGTGAAGCTGGACGGCAACCATCCATTGGCCGGCCGGGATTTGACTTTCCAGATTGAGCTGGTCGGGGTCGAGTAGAGGGTGAAAATGGGGGGGGGAGGCATTATATTAAAAGGCTCTTTCTCAAAACGAATGGGTTGCTAATAGTTTTTTCTTAGATTTTGTGGGCAACAGCTTGGTTTCAGGTGTCAGGTGTCAGGCTTCAGGTGTCAGGAGAGAATAATGGCAGAAAACACCTATATGGCCATGCTCAAGAAATACATATCGCAAGAAACCTTGCGCCAGT
>SLSR01000135.1 GCA_007130365.1 Lentisphaeria bacterium | reverse complement strand
CTCGACCGATCAGTTCTGACCTTTGACTAGGTTTCCTGGATTGTCCGCGACAAGCCTTCTCATGGTCGAAATCGATAGGTGTTGCCGGCTTTTCCGGAAGATATGCGCTGGCCGAATCTTTCCCGCAACAGAGCCGTTGCCCGCTCTCCGGTACAATGGCAGGGGACTATTCTTTCAAATCCCATCTGATCGATCGCGTCAAAAGTCCTTTGCAGTCGGTTCTGATCGGCATTGCCAAGATGGAATCCACCGATAATCGTATGGATTTTCAGATCCCGATTGTGTTGCAAGGCCTGCCTCAGGGTATTGATCAAACCGGCATGGGCGCAGCCTGCGCAAACAACCAAACCGCCGCGGGTTCTGAGCCAGAGCGCCAAGTCGTCTTCAATTTTATCTCTCTGCTTTCCCGCGGGATCAAGGAAGAACGAGCCGCCCGGGGTTTCGTATTTTGTGCGTCGCGGGATTGGACCGGAGGCTTTTATGGCGCTGTTCAGCAGGCTGCCGTTGCGGAGCCAGTGTATTTGCTGCTTCGGAAGCTCGTTTAGCGCCACTACCGACTGAAAGGGAATTTGCACGGATTTCACTTCGGTCTGTTTAATGCTGTAGCGCGGGCGAAGAATCGTTGGATGGCAGTAGACCTGGATGTTTCGGTTTTTGCGCAAAACCAGAGGCAGTCCTCCAGTGTGGTCATAGTGGCCATGGCTCAACACTAGCTTGTCGGCCTGCGCCAGGTCTATTCCCAAGGCTCCCGCATTGTGCTCCAGAACCCCTTCGCTTTGCCCGGTATCAAATAGGATGCGCTCGCCGCCAGCCTCGATCCACAAGGCGAAGCCGTGCTCCGACAGCAGCCCTTCCCGAGCTTGATTGTCGACTAGAACAGTTATTGTATTTCTTCTCATGACACCCTTTTCGGATATGGCTTGGTTCGTTCGCAGTCAAGTCGTGATTTTCAAATATAGCCTGGGCAGTATTGCCGGCAGAGTCCGCAGGCCGGGAGCGACAAGGAAGCGGCCGCAGCCAAACATCAGCTCCAGATCTCGATCCGTATTGTCTTCGGTGGAAATCGCGAAAGTTAGAACTCCGCGCCTGAGGTTTTCTTGACATGCTTTTCGCACATCGTATTGGGCATAGCGGCTGCCGGGATCGTATTCGCTGTCCATAGGCTTGCCGTCGGTGATCAGAATGAGCAGGCGCTGTCGGTTGTTGCGTTGCGCCAGTTTTTCCCCCGAATGACGCAAGGCCGGCCCGATACGGGTGGAGCCGGCGGGAAAGGCGGAATTAACCCGGGCAATGGCCTCGCTCCCCCAGGGTTTGTGAAAATCCTTGTAGATAAAGTACTCGCACCTTTCCCTGCCGTTGCTGTTGAAGCCGCACACCGCGAAATCGTCGTCCAGCGCGGACAGGCCTTCGGCGAAAATCAATGCCGCCCGTTTTTCGATGTCGATGATTTTTCGTTGATCATCTCTGCCCCCGGTGGAGCCGCTGACGTCAAGCAGGATCAGTGCCGCCAGATCCCGAGTTGAAACCAGCGGTTTCTCGTAGAAGTCAACTCGCGGAGATGGCTCCCGCTGCCGGGCGATCATAAATTCGACCAAAAGTTCGGGGTTGATGGCGTCGCCATCCGAAAGGTGTTTGCGTTTTTTCACAATTTCCGGCTTAAGTCTCTCAAACGCCAGCTTGACCTTTCGGGTCTCGGCTTCGGCATTGTCGGGCTTTGCCGGGTTGCTTCCAGATGAGACAGGGCGTTCAAACAAAAGGCAATAGTCTTTCAGGTAGTCTTTTTCCTCCTGGTTCCATTCGTCGTAAGTGAAGAAAGCCGCGGCGGCGATTTCGGCTTCGTCGGCATTCGGTTTGTCGGCTAAAGAATCGTTGGCCTGCGCCAAGCCTTTCACTGCCTTGTCCGCTTCTTTTGTCGAGTCGCCGGCAGCCCGCTTTTCGGCCGCTTGACGAAGATCCGCGACCAAAGAGTTCGGAGGGGGCTTGCTGACTGCGCCGGGAAATGTAAAGTCCGGCAGAAAGGCCAGGGGGCGAAGAGGCAGATCTCCGAGTCCCGGACATAGATTTCGGCACCTTTCAACCGTTGCCCGGTCAAGCAGGGAAGCCGTATCGAAACAATTGATCGATTTTGCCGCCAGTTCTCGAATCATGCAGGCAGTCGGATTGGCCATTTCTTCGAAGGCGAGACAATCATGCAGCAGCCGCTGCACTGGCGGGACAATCCGCTCCGAAGACAGTTCGGTTTCCCGCCCCCAGTCCAGCAAGCCTGCGGCTCCTGGCCATTCGCCACGCATGCGGTCCGCTATCCGAGTGTATTCGACAATCGAAAAAAGGTTGATTCGTGCCTGATCGCTGCCAACTAGGTTCAGGTTGCTTTGATATTCCGGAAGCCCGTGAATTTTTGGGAAACTGTCGTTCGCCAGCATGCTTGCGGCGACTAATGCGGTCAGCAAATACCAGGCTGAATTTTGTCGTGCATCGCTGAAGTGACGAATTCGCAAGGGAAGATAGAGCCATTTGTGCAGGCATACGACCTGGCTGCCGTGTTCCTGAAGGTCGTCGCTGTCCAGCTGTCCCAAATGACCGATCTCCACCTCGTATCCGACCAGTGCCCGCAACAGGCTGGCAAGCTTTCCCGCCCTCTCTTCAAGTCGGCATTCGCGAGTTATCGAGCAGACAATGTTTTCCGCTCTCTTGCTTTGCATCCGCATGAAGCCGAAAGCCTGCCGGGGATTCTGGCGGTAAAGCTGCAGGCCGTGTTCAAGAAATATATCCGTTTCCCGCTCGTCGAGTCGTTTCCGCAAGCCGGAGTAGCCATGCAGAAACGAGACTGCCAGATCAGCGTCGACTGAGTGCAGTCGACGCAGGTATTCAAGTAGTTGTCTGACCTCTTGGGGAGTGTCGCCAAAGCCTCCTTCCCCCCATATTTTGAAAAAGGCAGTCCCATGATGCAGCTTGGATTCCGCCAATTCATGGCCAAGCTGGACAAACTCGGCGAACAACCCGGGAATCTCCAAAAGCCAGGCGGTCTTCGGGTTGATGGCGGTAATGAATTCTTTGACTACATGGTCGAAGCATCCCTGGTTGGCTTGCTTGAGGAAACCGAAAAATGTCTGGTTTTTCTCTTGGTCTCCGGTGCCGATCAAGCCTTCCGCCAGCAGTTTTTCGAGAATCTCCGCAATGATTTCCCGGTAGCCCCAGCAGACGCTGTGCAGGGAGAACCCATGCAAGAGTGCCTCTTGTCTAAGAATTCTTTTTTCGGCACTATTCTTCATGGCCAAGCAGGTTTCCAAAGTAAAGCTGAACTATATCTTGCATCGCGCTCCATAATTCCTCTTCGTCGGTAAGGGTATGGCAAATTGCGCAACGACAGGCATCCACCGGATCCAAGCCCTGCTTGATCAGCCGTCCCGCATAGACCAGCAGGCGTGAGGACATACCGCTGCTGCTGGAGCATATGGTAGCCAAGCACGACCGGCTTCAGGGAAAGGACATTGCGGGGGTCTCCGAAGAGGTGCTGGCCCGGTTGATGGAGTACGATTATCCCGGCAATGTTCGGGAGCTGGAGAATATTGTCGAGCAGGCCTTTGTTCTTTGCCGGGGCGGGTTGATCGAGTTGCATCATCTGCCGCCGGAATTGCGCCCCAAAGAGAGGCCGGTCTCTTTCGCGCGCCCCAGGGATTTGGCGGGTATGGAAAGATCGATGATCATGGAAACTCTCGCACGCCGCAAGGGGAACCGCAAGCTGACTGCCGGCGACCTGGGACTCGATACAAGCACTCTCTATCGTAAAATCAAGAAGTTCGGCCTGGAAACGCCTCCCTCGGACGGGCGCGGATGTCGCCGATAGGCGTTGCTCGGCAATGTTGGGCCTTCAGTCGGTTCAGGCCAGGCTGTATGAACTTGTGTCGGCATGACGCAACCTGTCTCATGCGCCAGTCATTCCGATTTCGTTCCTTTTTGGCATACTGAACAATCCGCGCGGCCGCGGGCGGGAAAATCCAGGCCGGCGAGCAGGGCGCGGATGACGGTGGCACCGCAGAACAGGCCGAAGGTCGCGGGCAGATAGGAGATCGTGCCCTTGACGGTTTCGCGAATGCCGTCGGCGGCGACCGGCGGCGCAGCCCGGTCGCTCGAGGCGAGGTCGAGCAATGGCTCCTCGTCGGAATAAACCGTCTTGATCCCCCGATGCACACCGAGCCGCCGCAACTGTTTGCGGACTTCGCGAGCCAGCGGACAGACCCGAGTTCGCGAGATGTCGTCAACCCGGATGCGCGCGGGATCGAGCTTGCGGGCCGCCCCCATGCTGGAGACCACGGGGATGGCATGCTGCACGCAGAAGTGGAGCAGCATGACCTTGCTTCTGATCGAGTCGATGGCGTCGACCACATAATCGAACGAAGGGTCGATGAAGTCGCCTATGTTGTCCGGGGTCAGGGTGGTGTGGAGGGCGCGCAGGCGCAGGTCGGGATTGATCGAGAGCAGGCGCTCCTGCAAGACTGCGGTCTTGGCACGGCCGAGCGCGGGCAGGGTGGCCGTGATCTGGCGGTTCAGGTTGTCGGGCTGCACCAGGTCGCGGTCGACAATCAGCAGTTCGCCGACCGGGGCGCGAGCCAGGGCTTCGGCCGCGAAACCGCCGACTCCGCCGACGCCGAAGACGGCGACTTTGGCCTGGCGCAAGCGCTTGAGACCTTCGCCGCCGATCAAGGTTTCCGTGCGGTTGAACAGTTTTTCGGGCATATTGGGAACGCTTTGATTGAGACGGACAACAGGGGCAAACGGACAGAACGGACAGAACGGACTGTCGGCTCAAGCCCGGCGCCATGCCGCTCCAGGTGGTGGTTCTCCGAGCGGGAGCTCCTGGGGGCGGCGCAAACACTGGCTCCACCGGGACAAGCCCGGCGGCGGCCACAAGCCCGGTGGCGGCGGCAAGACCTTCAGGTCAGGGCGTTGAGCAGAACTCCGGCGGCCACGGCGGAGCCGATGACACCGGCCACATTCGGCCCCATGGCGTGCATCAGCAGGAAGTTGTGGGCGTCCTCCTCCATGCCGAACTTGTTGACTACGCGCGCGGCCATCGGCACGGCGGAAACCCCGGCGGCGCCGATCAGGGGGTTGACCTTTTTGCCGGAAGTAATGTACATCAGTTTGCCGAGCAGCAGTCCGCCGGCGGTGCCGAAGGCGAAGGCAACCAGGCCGAGGGCGAGAATGCCGAGGGTCTCGAAGTTGAGGAACTTGTCGGCGGAAAGCTTGGAGCCGACCCCCAGGCCAAGGAAGATGGTCACGATATTGATCAGGGCGTTCTGTGCCGTGTCGCTGAGCCGGTCGACCACCGCGCACTCCTTGAGCAGGTTGCCGAACATCAGCATGCTGATCAGGGGCGCCGCCTCGGGCAGCAGCAGAGCGCAGAGCAGGGTGATGCCGATCGGGAAGCAGACTTTTTCCAGCTTCGAGACATGGCGCAACTGCACCATGCGCACGCGGCGCTCGGCATGGGTGGTGAACAGACGCATGATCGGCGGCTGGATAATCGGCACCAGCGCCATGTAGGAATAGGCGGCGACCGCGATCGGGCCGAGCAGGTTGGGCGCCAGGCGCGAAGCCAGGAAGATCGAAGTCGGGCCGTCGGCTCCGCCAATGATGCCGATGGCGGCGGCGTCGTTAAGCTGGAACTGAATGGCGTTCGGGAACCAGTGGTTGAGCAGCAGAGCCCCGAGCAGGGCGCTGAAAATACCGACTTGTGCGGCCGCCCCGAGCAGGGCGGTCTTCGGATTGGCGATCAGCGGGCCGAAGTCGGTCATGGCGCCGACCCCCATGAAGATGAGCAGGGGAAACAGCCCGGTGTCGATGCCGAAGCCGGAAAGCATGCCGAGGACGCCGTCGGGTCCGGAGAGATTGGCGATCGGGACATTGGTCATGATGCAGCCGAAGCCGATCGGAACCAGGAGCAGCGGCTCGAACTTTTTGAAGATGGCCAGCGCCAGCAGAATCAGGCCGACCGCGATCATCAGCAGGCGGCCGATCCCGAGAGTCCAGTCGTTGGAGGTCTGGACAATGATCTCGCGAATGCCGGTGCTCTGCCACAGTTCCTCGAGCAGCTCGGCCAGGTAGAGGCCGCGACTCTCGCGCTGTACCGCCGAGTCGTGCGGGATCAGGGTCCGGCTGAAGACGAACAGAGGGGCTTCGCCGGGTTCTCTGCCGACCTGCTGGCCGACCTGGATATTGACCGCCTCGACCCGATAGCTGGCGCCCGCCTCGATGTGAGCCTTGCTGCGCGGCGGGGTTCCGCCTACCGTCTTGACGCTGAGCACGGTCAGTTGCCGTCCCGGGTGGACGATCTGGCCGGGCAGGGCGTTGACCTCGTAGACCACGGCCGGCGCGCCCCAGTGGTAGTAGAGGTAGAGCAGGTCGGTTTCTCTGTCCCGCGCCAGGCGCACGACATCGTCCTGCTCCAGCACCTCCATGGTCGACGGATCGTAGGCGCGCTGATGAAGGCGGGCGGATTCGTCCGCCGCATCGAGCCCGGCCGTTGCGCCGGCCGACAGTTGCGCGGGCAGGCCAAGCAGACATCCGAGACAGACGACTTTCCAGAGTTGGCGCGTAATATTCATGGCTTTGCTGGCATTCTTTCTGTTCATGTCGCGTTCGGGTACGGGGAGGTTGACAGCCGTCGCGTCGATCGGATATGTCCGAACGACACCGCCGCGCCTGAGCGGTCAGGCAGGGGCGCGAATTTGTCTTCAATTCTCCGATGCCCGAACGGCAACCTTTGGGTGTTGTTTTAGGCTTGCGTGAATGCGCGATTTCCGTCAGGCGATGACGGCAATGGTCTGTCCGGCGGCCAGGGAGTCTCCCTGCTGCACGCTCAGAGATTCAATGACGCCGGCTTTCGGCGCCTTGATTTCGACTTCCATTTTCATCGCTTCCATAATGATGATCACATCGCCTTCGGCCACCTGGTCGCCGGCGTTCTTCTCGATGCGGAAGACGCTGCCGGGCATGGGCGCGGCAACCGCCTCGCCGGCCCCGCCGGAAGCGGCCGGAGCCGGGGCGGCGGCCGCGGCCGGAGCCGGAGCCGCTTGCAGATTCGAGATCTGACCGGTGCCGACGGCCACTTCAACCGTATAGCTCTTGCCGTTCACCGACACCGTATAGACGCCGCTGTCGGCGGCCGCGGCGGCCGGGGCGGCCGGGGCGGCCGGGGCCGGCTTGGCCGGGGCGGGGGTCGCCGGCTGTTCGCTCTCCTTGTAGCGAATGCCGAGAGGCGCATTGCCCTTCAGATAGGCGACTCCCTTGTCTTCGCAGCAGGCGACGATAAAGATGTTCTCCTCGGTGACCTCCAACCCTTCGTCCTGCACGCGTTTGGTGGCGGCCTCGATCCCGAGCTTCGGATTCCGGTCGTTGATGTCAACCACGGATTCCTCGGTCGGCTCGAGTCCGAGCTGTTCGGCCGCGATCTTGACGATTTCCGGATCCGGCTTGGTCGGGGTCTTGCCGAAGTAGCCCAGAACCATCTTGCCGTAGCCGTCGGCGATCTTTTTCCAGGGACCCATCAGAACATTGTTGAAGGACTGCTGGAAGTAGAACTGCGAGACCGGGGTGACCGAAGTGCCGCAGCCGCCGCGCTCGACCGCTTCCCGCATGGCCTTGATGATCTCCGGGAATTTGTCGAGGCAGTTGTTGTCGCGCATCATCTGGGTGTTGGCGGTGAGGGCGCCGCCGGGCATCGGCGACAGGGTGATCAGGGGATTGACTTCCTTGGCTTCCGGCGGCATGAAGTATTTGTCCATGCACTCCATGAACACTTCCTCGGCCTCGATGTACTTTTCATAGTCGATGTCGATGGTGTAGTCGGTGCCCTTGAGGGCGTGCCACATGGTCAGGACATCGACTTCGGCAGTGCCGCCGCTGACCGGCGCCATGGCCAGGTCGATGATGTCGGCGCCGGCTTCGATCGCCGCCATGTTGCACATTTCGCCCATGCCGGCGGTGCAGTGCGTGTGGAAGTGGATGGTCGTGCCTTCAGGCAGTTTTTTGCGGGCTGCCTTGACGGTATTGTACACGGTGCGCGGAGTGGTGGTGCCGGAGGCATCCTTGAAACAGAGGCTGTCGAACGGGATTTCCGCCTTCTGAATCTGTTCCAGGCAGTCGGCGTAGAACTCGGCGCTGTGCGGGTAGGGATCCTGCATGCCCGGCGGCAGCCCCATCAGGGTAATGCAGATTTCGTGCTTCAGGTTGTTGTTGTGGATGCAGTGGCCTGAATAGTCGAGGTTGCGGACATCGTTCAGCGCGTCGAAGTTGCGAATCGTGGTCACACCGTATTTCTTGAACAGCTTGGCGTGCAGATTGATGATGTCGCGCGGCTGCGAGGACAGGCCGACCACGTTGACCCCGCGGGCCAGGGTTTGCAGATTGACCTCCGGGCCGACGGTGTCGCGGCATTTCCGCATCATCTGGAAGGCGTCTTCCTGACAGTAGAAGTAGAGGCTTTGGAAGCGGGCGCCACCGCCGATTTCGAAATAGTCGGTGCCGGCTTCAGTGGCGGCTTTCAGGGCGGGCAGGAAGTCCTCGGTCTTGACGCGAGCGCCGTAAACCGACTGAAATCCGTCACGGAAGGAGACATCCATAAATCTGATTTTTTTCATGAGACAGAAATCCTAGCCTTTTGTATTTGTGCTTGTTTATAATATGGATTGGTTTCGCACCCGTTTGGGTGGTTCTATTTGGAGCGCTCGCGGCGGAAGCGATGGATGGCGGCGGCGATGGCCGCGACCAAATCCTCATCCTCGCCACCGCCGGGCGCGGCCGATGGCTTGCCCGGGCTCGGCTTTCTGACCGGAGTTTCCGGCAGCAGATGGGCGTACTTGCCGGTGACTTTGGCGGCGAACACGATCCATAGAATCATTACGACCAGGAAGGTGAAAACCATGCCCATGCCGGCGAGCATCAGCTTGAGTCCGTCGAAGATTTGTTGCATGTTGTCGCTTCTTTCCGCTTCGTTTTGGATCCGTCGAACGGCGTTGCAGGAACAAAGGCATGTACTATAGTGCCGCCAAGCCCGGCGGCAAGTCGAACCGGGCAAATTGAAAAGCGGGAAAGGTGACGGTAAATTGTCCTTTGCCGAACAAACCGGGATCAACCTGCAACCATTAATAGAGATTTTTTTGTGAGAAGACGTATTATCGAGCTGGCTTCCCGCCTGATCAAGACCAGAAGAAGAGGCGCGTCCCAGACGCGACCATCAAAGCAACCCCAGCCGCAAACCGAGTCCGGAGCCGACGGCCGCCCAAGTGTGACGGCCGATCAACCCGACAAGTCGGCACCGGCCGGTCAATCCAGGAAGACCCGCTCCGCCCCCAAACCGTCGCCGTCCCGGCCGCGTTCCGCCGGCCAGGCGAAGCCATCCAAGAAATCCCAGGCCGCCACGGCCGACGAACTGGCGGAAAGTCGCGAGTTTTGCGGGGTCGAACTGGATGCGCGGATTGTGCGGGCGATCCAGGATTTGGGATTCAGCGACTGGACACCGGTGCAAAGCGCGACCCTGCCGCTGGCTCTGGCCGGGCGCGACGTGGCGGCCCAGGCGCAAACCGGCACCGGCAAGACCGCCACTTTTCTGATCACCATCCTCACCAAGTTCCTGCGGCGGCAGGCGGGGGCGAGGCAGGCGAGAGAAACCCCGTTCGCCCTGATCCTGGCACCGACCCGCGAACTGGCGATTCAGATCGACGACGACCTTAAGGAACTAAGCAAATACCTGCCGATCCGTCATGTCGGAGTGTACGGCGGCATGAACTACGAGGCACAGGCCCGTGCCTTGCAGGGGGGGGTGGACGTGGTGGCGGCCACTCCGGGACGGCTGATCGACTTCAGCCGCAAGCGCGTGGTCGATCTGTCGCAGGTCGAGATCCTGATCCTCGACGAGGCCGACCGCATGCTCGACATGGGGTTTCTGCCGGACATCCGCCGCATCGTCAATCAACTGCCGGCTCGCGAAAAACGGCAGAACATGCTGTTCAGCGCCACCCTGAGTCCGGAAATCATGCGGCTGGGCAAGCAGTGGATGAACGACTTCGAGCGGGTCGAGATCGCCCCCGACGCCCTGGTCGCCAAGGAAGTCGATCACTACGCCTATCCGGTGCGGCGGCAGGACAAGCTGGCGCTCTTGCTGTGGCTGCTGAAACACCGGGCCGGCGAACGGATCCTGGTCTTTCGCAATCGCCGCTCCACCTCCGAAGACTTGGCCAAGAGCCTGCTCAACTACGGCGTCAACTGCGCTCTGCTTTCCGGCGATGTTCAGCAGAACAAGCGTCTGCGGGTGCTCGAAGCCTTTCGCAAGGGGACAATTCGGGTGGTGGTGGCGACCGATGTGGCCGGACGCGGCGTGCATGTCGACAATATTTCGCAGGTGGTAAACTACGATGTGCCGGACGAGGCGGAAGCCTATGTGCATCGGATCGGCCGGACCGGCCGGGCCGGGGTCGCCGGCGAGGCGATCAGCTTTGCCTGCGAGGACGGCGGTTTCATGATTCCGGAGATCGAGGAATATCTTGGCGAGTCGATTCGCATGGTTCAGACCAGCGACGATATGCTGAAGCTGCCGCACCCGGTGCGCCGTTTGCACCCGCATCCGGGGGCGGAGGAATTGACCGGTTCGCGACCGCCTGTCCGCAGCGGCCGCAAAGGTCGGCGCCCCGGCCGTCCAGGCCGCCGTCCGACCAGGTAGATGCGGCGAGCCCGTCGCCAGGCCGGCCGATGCCTTTGGGATTGAAGCCAGGGAGTTTTGGGGCGGGCTGGAAGCCCGGCGCAAAGACTGCGGCAAACCATAGGAGCAACCACGAAATACACGAAATGCACGAAAGAAATATGGCAAGACGCCAGTTTTGGGGCGGGCTGGAAGCCCGGCGCAAAGACTGCGGCAAACCATAGGAGCAACCACGAAATACACGAAATGCACGAAAGAAATATGGCAAGACGCCAGT
>SLSR01000006.1 GCA_007130365.1 Lentisphaeria bacterium | reverse complement strand
TTGTGTATGGTCCTTCATTGACGCCCTAAGGTAGCGACTCCAGTCGGGCGGGAAGGACTATACACCTTTAATTACAATATGCCGCACAACAAACTGCCGCGTAGCGGCTTACTTGAACAATGTAGTCCACCTGACGGTGTACTTCGCTGTCGCTTCATACACCGCAGGTGACTACCACGTTAACGAAAGGAGAAAAAACTATGCGACACAGCATAATAGTATTTCAAATATCCGCTGTATTTGTTCACGCTGGCGCCATGACACACTTGCAGGCCAGCCGCATCAAGTCGGACGGGTCAGACAGGTCGGACTAATCGAATGAATTTTCTGCTTATGCCACCTGAGCCAAATGAATTCCACCATAACAACTGTGGCATAACATCTCTTGAATTTGTGGGACAGGAACAGGTCGACTACATGCTTGGCAAGTTCCAGAGTGCAGAAGCTATTGCAACTCAGCTTGCCGACGGGTTCGGGTACTACACTGTTTTCCATAAGGGTAAGATCGAAGGATACATGGCCATTTTTCCGGATATGAATACAAGCACGGCTCTGCTCAGCAAGATATACGTGCGGCGATCCGCGCGCGGCAAGGGATGCGGCCGCGCAATGCTGGAGTTTGCGGAGGCGATCTATACGACTGTGCGTACCATTTCATTCCGCCTGTCGCCGCTTGCCCGAAAGCAGATCCTGAATTTCCACCAGGTTGCGATAGATGCCGCTCTCCCGCGCCAGCAATTCCTCGTGAGTGCCGATTTCGGCAATTTCGCCGTTGCGCAGAACGACTAGACGGTCGGCATTCTGCAAAGTCGACAACCGATGGGCGATCGCGAAAGTGGTCCGTCCCCGCATCAGCCGTTCGAGGGCCTGCTGGATCATCGCCTCAGTCGCGGTATCGACCGAGGAAGTCGCCTCGTCAAGAATCAGGATCGCGGGGTCCTTAAGGATGGCGCGCGCAATCGATATGCGCTGTTTCTCGCCCCCGGACAGACCGACCCCGCGCTCGCCAACCCGCGTGTCGTAGCCATCCGGAAGGTTCATGATAAAGTCATGCGCGTTGGCCGCCCGCGCCGCCGCGATCACCTGGTCGAGTCCGGCCTGCGGATTGGCATAGGCGATATTATCTCTCAACGACCCGGTGAACAGATAGGTCTCCTGCAAGACCATGCCGATATTGCGCCGCAGACTTTTCATCTGCAACTGTCGCAGGTCACGGCCGTCGAGCAGGATTCTCCCGCCGGTCGGGTCGTAGAAGCGAGCCAGCAGCTTGACAATCGTGCTCTTGCCGGCGCCGGTCTGGCCGACCAGGCCGATCACCTCGCCGGGCAGCGCCTCGAAGTCGATTCCGTGCAGGATCCGTTCGCCTTTCTCGTAGACGAAATCGACATGGTCGAAGCGAATTCTTCCTGCGACCTCGAGAAGCTCGACCGCGTCCTCCGCGTCCTCGACTTCGGAGGGAGCGTCGATGATGTTGAAAATGCGCTCCGAGGAAACCGCCGCCCTCTGGAAGGTGTCGGTCAGATGCGAAAGTTGCTGGACCGGCCCATAGAACTGAGCCAGAAAAGCATTGAACATAACCAGCACGCCGACGCTCAGAACCCCGTCGACCACCAGATAGCTGCCGTAGGAATAGATGATCAGCATCCCAATGCCGGTGAGGAAAATCATGGTCGGCTGAAACACGCTGAGCAGGCGCACCGATTCCACCGTGGTATCGCGGTGCGCCCGGTTGTCGGCGCCGAAGATCTCGATCTCGCGATCCTCCTGGGCAAAGGACTTGACCACATGAACCCCGGCCACCGTCTCCTGCACGGTCTTCAGCAAGTTGGCCGCCTTGCGCCGGATGCGACGGTAGATGTTGCGTGCCCGTTTGGCAAAGCAATAGGTGCCAAGCGCAATCACCGGCACCGGCAGCAGAGTCAACAGCGCCAAGCGCCAGTGGAAGGAGAGCATGACCACCGAAAGCACCAGAATCGTCAGCACGTCGATAATCACCTGCTGGAATCCGGTGGCCACGAAATTGCGCAGCACATTGGTGTCCTCGTTGACCCGGGACATGATATGCCCGCTGTGTTCCTGGTCGTAGAAGGAAAGACTCAGACGCTGAAGCGCCCGATAGAGATGGCTGCGAATATCGTGCATCAGCTTCGCCCCAAGCCCGCCCATGATATTCGAGCGGGCCCAGATAATCAGAGAGCGCAGGACAAAGGCGCTCAGCAAGGCCGTCACCAAAGCCGCCACCTTGCCGAGGCGCGACGGCCGGATCGCGGCAATCACCTCGTCCCGTCCAATCGGCGCCGAAGCACCGGCAGCCAGCAGGTCGCGCAGATCCACGCCGAGATAGAAAGCCCAAATCCGGGCTTCCCCGGAAATCCGATCCGTCGCCACCAGGTCGATATGGCGCCCTACTTCGTCTGCCGTCACCGGCTCTTCCCGCTGGCCGAATTGATCCGCCCGCAACATGTTGCGATAGGCCAGCTCATGCGCCTGGGAGGTTGCGAAATGGCGGCGGTCGGCAAGATATCCGCGCATATCGGCAACCGCAATCCGGCCGCGCTCGGCGCTGCCGCGCAAAATCTCGATCGGGATCTCCGGCTCGCGCGCCCGATAGAATTCGTAGGCCGCCTGATTCTCGAACCGATCCTCCAGCGGCCGCTCGGCCAACAGTTCCAAATCCGCCGCCGACGGAGCCAGCGGCAACCGCAGCGGCCCGTCAATCAGCCGCTGCAGCAGAATCCCCGGCACCATCTGAATCGCGGCCAGGGACAAGGCCAGCAACAGGCCGAACAAGGCCTCCTTCCAGTAGGGATACAGATAACCGGCCAGGCGCAGCAGCACCGAGCGAATATTGACACACTTGGGGCAGGCGTCGCCCTGATAGCGCAGCGGATATCCGCAATTCGGACAGCGATAAGAGAACACCTTCTCGCCACTGCCCCCGCCCCCGCGTGGCCGTTCATTCTCATCTTCCCCCGAAGCCGCGTCCGTCAATTCGCGATTAATGGTTTCCGCCACCTCTTCGAAGCGGGCGCTCAGAGTCTTGGTGTAGCGCAGCAAAACCTGGCGAGGACCGTCGCGCAATTCCGCCACCAGCTCGCCATTCCCCACATATTCCCGGCATTGCACGAACTGCACCCGAGCCAGGGGCAGCTCGGCAATCCCCCCCCGCGCCTCGAACACCCGCAGCCGCTCCCCATCCATTTCGAGGGTCGCTTCGCCATAGCTGCCATCCGGCAACAGATCGGAAACTGCCCGACAAACGGTCTTCCGCCCGTTCTCGCCGCTCCCGTCTGTCGTCGATTCAGGCGGATCTTGTTCCTGTCTTTTATCCTCGGAAAACAACATTTTTCACAACCTTTGACCCGGTTCGTCCCGATAGTCCCAAAATGTTCCGCCATATGCCTAGTGCGACCTCCGCAAACAAACGCATGGCCGAATTCGCATGAATCAATCGGGCTGGTCGGCCGTCGGCAAATTTGGACGGGCAACCGCCAGCACCGCCTGCGCAGCCTTCCTGCCGGCCTGCTCGCCGCACCCCAAAAGCTCGACCACGCGCCGCATTCCGCGCTCCACTTCCGCGACCCGGCTGCCGCCCGGCAGAATCCTCTCCACACTCTCCGCCACTGCCGTCGGCGTGACCGCGCCCTGGATCAACTCATCGTAGACACACTCGCCCGCCACCAGGTTGGGCATGGCGATATAGGGGATCTTGACGAGCCGCCGGGCAATGCGATAAGTCAGCGGATTGACCCGGTAGACCACAGTCAGCGGCAACCCCAGGATTGCCGCCTCCATGGTCACCGTGCCGCTGGCCGCGATCCCGGCCGCGGCCTTTTGCAGCCAATGCCGGGTCTGGCCGCAAACCAGCTCGACCGGAAGCCGCCGCGAATCGGCGGCCGCCGCCCGCTGCATCTCCAGCTCGACTGCCGGACGCAGTGTTTCACTGTGCAGCGAGACGACAATGCGCAGCTCGGGCCACCCTTCCTTCAGTCGGCGGGCCGCCGCCAGCATATCCGGCAGCAAGCGGCGAACTTCATTGAGCCGACTGCCCGGCAGAATCAGCAACGTGCGCGGATCGCGCCGCGTCTCGGATTCGCGCGCCGCCTCGAGAATCTCCAGCAGGGGATGGCCGACAAACTCCACATCGAGCCCGGTTCCCGCCAGAAACTCCACTTCGAACGGGAACAGCGCCAGCATTTTGTCGATATCGCGAGCCATCCGGGGAATCCGCCTGCGTCCCCATGCCCAAACCTGCGGACAGACATAGTAGACCACCGGAATGCCGGCTCGCCGCATCGCCCTGGCAAAGCGCAAATTGAACCCCGGATAGTCGATCAGCACCACGGCCGCCGGCGGCTGTCTCAACGCCCGCCGCCGCAAATCGTGAAAAATCCGGAAGAACCGATGAAAGTTCTTTACTACCTCGACCAGCCCGACCACTGCCAGGTCGGAGGAATCGACCAGAATGTCCACCCCGGCCCGCCGCATCTCGTCGCCGCCCATGCCCTGCAAAGGCAGATCCGGACGCAACCGCCGCAATTGACGCGCCAAGCCCGCGCCATAGACATCGCCGGAAGGTTCACCGGCAAAAATCCACAGGGAACGACGAGATTGCAGCAGTTGGTTATTCATGGGAATCGGACGGGTCTGCCAAGGTTTCAGCCAGCCGCGACGGCAGGCGCGTCGGCTTCATGCTCTGCAAGTTAAGACAGGCGTGTACTGTATAGCCGACCGCCAGCAAGGCTCCCTGTTTGCGGACTTCGCAGGCCACCCGCAGGCGGGTCGCGGTATGGCTGTCCAGCCAGCCATGGAAGTCAAGTAGGTCCCCGTAGGTGGCTGACGCCCGGTAGTCGACATGCGCCTCGATCACCGGCAGACCGAAGCCGTCCGCCTCCAATTTTGGATAGGGATAGCCGACATCGGCCAGCAGTCGGCTTCGGGTGCGCTCGAAGAACACCAGGTAGTTGGCATAGTACACAAAACCCATGCGGTCGGTGTCGGCGTAGGACACTTCGTAGGTCAAATGTGTCTTGTATGGCTGGGACATTGCGATTCTCCAACATACACTCGTTCAACAATCAAATCGGCGACTTCCGCCGCGGTCAGATGGTCGGTGTCGATAACTTCGGCATCCGCGGCCGGACGCAAGGGCGAAATCCGACGATTCCGATCCAGTTCATCGCGCCGGGCGATTTCCGCCGCCACACTTTCCAGAGTCGCGCTGTCGACCACTTCGCCAGGCTGAGCCAGCCGGCGCCGCGCCCGCACCATCGGCGAAGCCTCGATAAAGAACTTGTACTTGGCTCCGGGAAACACCACGGTGCCGATATCCCGCCCCTCCATAACCACCAGCCCCAACTGCCCGGCTCGCCGCTGCCGCTCGACCAGCCAGTCTCGCACCGGCGGGATGCGCGCGGTGAAGCTCACCTTGGCCGCCACCGCCGGCGACCTTACCGCCGCCGGTTCGAGTGGATGTCCGTCGAGCGCCAGAACCGGAGCCGCACCGTCGGCCAGTCGATAGTCCAGGCGCAAGTTGTCAAGCATGGCCGCCACCCGCTCGGGTGCAGTCTCGGGGTCACCCCCCCTTTGCAGGGCGATCCAGGTCAGAGCCCGATACATGTCGCCGGTATTGATATAGATCCCGCCCAGCTTTTCGGCCACCAGACGAGCCACCGTGCTCTTGCCGGCCGCCGCCGGCCCGTCGATCGCCACCTGCATGATTGCCTTCGCCATTTTCTCGCCCCGACCTCGGTTGAAAGCTCTGCCTTGATTGATTCAGGCCAAATAGAAACATATTAAAGATTGGCTTCAGTTCAAGTCTTGGCAGGAATATAGGCTGTCGACAGACCTTCTGGACTGATTCACCAGCCGCCGGAGGTGTCGGCTGGATTGAAGCGGCAGCGGCACGGAGTGTAATCAAACACTACAGTATCATAGAAACCGACCTGCAATGGAAACCGACCTGCAATGGCCTGAAAATGTTAAATTAGTCATTGATCATTCTGCAGATTTCCGTGAAGAGGCAAATAGTTCCGCAACGCTGAGGCCATGCATCTTCTTGTCGCACTCCGGCCGAACCCGCACTATATTAATGGTGTACAGGCAAAAAATCGACGAGGCAATGGACTGATGAAAAAAGGCCGGGACAATGTCGAGCTGGTATGCAGTGTTGCCGAGCTTGGCAGCCTGTTCACCCAGACCCACAGTCTGGATCAGTTTCTCGACCGGGTGGTGGACACGGTGGCGCGTCACATGCGCGTGCCAGTCTGTTCGATCTACCTCTACGACGACGACAAACAGGAACTTGTTCTGCGCTCCACCCGCGGCCTGTCCCCGGAATCGGTCGGCAGCGTGCGTCTGCGGATCGGCGAGGGGATCACCGGCACCGCGCTCAAGGAACTGCGGCCGATCCGCGAATGTCGCGCCTCGACCAATCCCAACTTCAAGTTCTTCGCCGGGATCGGCGAAGAGAAGTACGAAGCCTTTCTCGCGGTTCCGATCGTGCGCGGACTGCGCAAGATCGGGGTTCTGGTGGTTCAGCACCGCGCATGCGGCTATTTCGACGAGACCGACGCGACTGCCCTGCGCGCCATTTCCTCGCAGCTCGCCGGCGCCATAGAAAACACCAAGCTCTTTCTCGATCTGACCGATAAGGCCGCCCCTCCCGCGCCCAAGGATAAAGAGCACGACCTCGGCACCTCGCTTCTGATCAAGGGCATTCCCGGTTCGCGCGGCTTCGCCTGCGGACAAGTCGCCTTCTACGGCATCCTTTCGCGCGAGGAAGGCCTGCTGGCGGCGGCGCAGGACGGAGAGAGCGATCTGACAATCGGCGACTTCGAGCGAGCCCTGCAGGAGACCGAAAAGGAATTGGAGACTTTGCAGGCAGCCATGGAAAGGCAGGCGCTCGACTTGCAGGCTTCGCTGATCTTCAACGCGCATCTGCTGATGCTCAAGGATCCCTCCTTCTCGAATCCGATCCGCGAACGCATCGAATCCGGACACCCGGTTGGCGCGGCCGTGCTCGAAGTGGTCAGTCAATTCGTCTCAGTGTTCAAGAGCAGCGCCAATCCGCGACTCCGGGAAAAAGTCCAGGATGTCAACGACCTCGGGCATCGCCTGCTGCGCAACCTGACCCCGGGGCACGACGAAGTTCACGACTATCGACGGCGAATTGTGGTGGCCGGCCAGCTTCTCCCTTCCGACATGCTTAAGATATCCACCCAGAAGGCGGCCGGGCTGATCATCGCCGAAGGATCGTTTACCGCCCACATCTCGATTCTCGCCCGTTCGCTCGACATCCCTCTGGTGGTCGCCAAGGACAGTCGCCTTTTCCAGTTGTCGGAGCGGGAGATCCTGCTGATCGACGCCGGCCAGGGCACAATCTATGTCAACCCCGACAAGACCGTGACCGACCACTACGACAGCCTGGCGGCGGCGCGGCGCCAGCGCCCCGCGCAAGCCTTCGACTCGGGCGCGGGCAGCGAGCTGCACACCGCCGACCAGGTGCGCATTCGAGTCTTCGCCAACATCAACCTGATCAGTGAAATCGCCCTGGCTCGCGAGCTGGGAGCCGAAGGAATCGGGCTCTATCGCTCGGAATTTCCCTTTCTGGTGCGCAACGACTTCCCCCAGGAGGAGGAGCAATACCGGATCTACAAAAAAATCATCGAGGAGATGGAGGGTCGCGACGTCGTGTTCCGCACCCTCGACGTGGGCGGCGACAAGATGCTCTCCTACTTCCCGACGGTCAACGAGGCCAACCCCTTTCTCGGGCTGCGGGCGATCCGCTTCTCGCTGCAGTACAAGGAAATCTTCAGGCAACAGTTGAACGCGCTCCTGCGGGCGGGCGGCGACCGGGAAAACCCGCCCGGCATCATGTTCCCGATGATTTCCTCGGTCGACGATTTTCTGCAAGTCCGCTCGATCGTCGGGGAATGCCGCGAAAAACTATTGGCGGCGGGGAAGATACGGGACAGCCGTCAGCCCAGACTCGGTATAATGATCGAGTTGCCGGCCGCCGTCGAGCTGGCCGGCGAACTGGCCCGAGTTGCCGACTTCCTCTGCCTGGGCACCAACGACCTGGTGCAGTATATGCTGGCCGCCGACCGCACCAACCCCGACATCTCCCACTATTACGCGCCCCACCATCCGGCCGTTCTCCGGGCGCTGCACCGGGTGACGGCGGCGGCCCGGGCCGAAGACACGCCGCTTTCGATCTGTGGCGAAATCGCCAACCAGGCCAACCTTGTCCCCTTCCTGATCGGCATTGGCATTCGCGACTTCAGCCTGGATCCGCACGGCATCCCCCACTTTCGCGAAATCGTGCGCGAACTGCGGGCTGAACAAGCCGAAAAGGACGCGGCCCGACTGCTCCGCCTGGCAACCCTGCGGGAAGTCGAAAAGACCCTCCTTGCCTGATTCACCGCCATGCTACAATTCAGAAAACCGCGGCTAAATATTTTGCCAGCCACTTGCATTCAGCGAAACAGCCAATATTTTTTACTCGATGGGGTCTTCAACTGCATTTTGGCAGTCTTTTTTTTAATTTGCCTGAGAGAACGAACAAAAGAAAAAACAGGAGCTACCATGAGTGTTCGCGCGATCGCATTAGGATTGTTTCTGGCTATTTTCATTTCCTGCTTTACCTATTTCAACGACGCGGTTATCCGCAGCACCTTTCTGATTGGCAACTTCCTGCCGATCGGGATTTTCGGCCTGGTCGTAGTGATTCTGCTGGGGCTCAATCCGCTGCTGCGGGCGATCCGCCCCGAGTGGCCCATGCGACCAGCCGAGATTGCGATCGCGACCGCGCTCGGCCTGGCGGCCTGCGGCTGGCCGGGCTCCAACTTCTACCGCACCGCCGTCTTCAACGTCGCCATGCCGCCACACCTCGAACAGACTCAGACCGGCTGGCAGGGACAGAACGTGATGTCCTACGTCCCAGGCGGCTCGCCATCGCTGGCTCAGGGACAAGTGTACGACTGGCAGAGACTGGCCGCGAAGATCGCCGAGGCTGACCCGAGCCAAACGACCCCGGCCAGCCGAATCCATCAACTTCTTGAGCCCGGAGAGCGTTTCGTGTTCACCAGCGCGGCCACTGCCGCACTAGTCGAACCGGCTCAGGTCAATGCCATGACCCGAGCCCTGAATCGCCTGCTGGGCTCGCCTCAACTATACGCTCCCGAAGCCTTTGCCGAAGTCGAGTTCGACGAGACAATCCGTCGCCAACTGACCCAGCATCCGGAGGAACTCTCCGAATGGCGGATCCTGCGCCTTAACCGAGGCTTGCTGGTGGCCGCCTTTCCCGACCTGGTGGCGCCGCCGCCGGCCGGCCAGGGGGTCTTGCTGAGCTTCGACCGACCAGGGCGGGAGGTGATGAACACTCTGCTCGAAGGCCGGCCGGAGGAGGAGCGCTGGTCGATATTCGAATTGCCATGGGAGGTCTGGTGGCCGAACATCCGACTGTGGGGCGGGTTGTCCATCCTTCTTGGGCTGGCCGCCTTGTGCATGGCGCTAATCGTCCATCCGCAATGGTACAAGCGCGAACTCCTGCCCTATCCACTGGCCCGTTTCGTCAGTGAAGCGACGGCCCGGGAAAGCGGCGCCTGGCTGCCCAGCATCGCCCGGAACAAAATGTTCTGGGTCGCCCTGGTGATAGTTTTCGGCCTGCGTTTGCTCAACGGCTTCGCCGCCTGGTTCGAGGCCGTTCCCGAGTTCCCCCTGATTTACGAATTCAACGCATTGCGCGTGCTCTTTCCGATCGCCCGCCGGGTGCCGGTAACCTATGGCTCCTGGGAATTCCGCCTGTTCCCCACCGTCATCGCCTTCACCTTTTTCCTTAACACCAAGGTGGCCTTCAGTCTCGGCATGGCCAATTTCGCCTGGATATTCTTCGGCTGGATTCTCCTGTCCCGCGGGATCAGAGTCGGGAGCGACTGGATCGGGGCGGACGTCATCAACCTTGTGCGCTTCGGCAGTTTTCTCGGCATGGCGCTGATGCTTTTCTATACCGGCCGCCGCTATTACTCGAACGTGGCTCTTTCCACTTTTGGCCTGACTCCGGGCAAGGAAACGCCACCCTATGCGGTCTGGGCCGGCCGCGGGCTGCTGCTCTGCTTTGTCCTCGCCACCGCCCTGCTGACCACAGCCGGCCTGCCGACGCTTTGGGCCATCCTCTTTCTTCTGCTGGTGCTGCTGATCTTTCTGGTACTCTCCCGGGTGGTCGCCGAAACCGGCGCCTTCTTTCTGCAGACTTCCTGGATGCCGGTTGGCATCCTCACCGCCATGTTCGGTTTCGAGGCGATCGGGCCGACCGCCTATATCGTCATGGGAGTGGCCAGCATCATGATAGTCGGCGATCCGCGCACCGCCCTGATGCCGTTTCTCAGCACGGGGCTGCGCATCGGCGAGGAGACCGGCGAAACCCGCCCCGCCCGCTTGTCCCCCTGGCTGGCCGGGGTGCTGGTCGGCGGCTTCCTCCTGGCCGGTGCCGTGACCCTATACTTCCAACACAACAAGGGAGTCAACATACACGACTCCTGGGCCATGCGACATCTGCCCTCCCTCCCCTTCTCCGAACTGGCCCGCCAAACCACCGAACTTAGCGGTCGCGGTATCCTGAGCGAGGCGACTCTGCAACCGACCATGAGTCGGCTGACCAGCATGTTCTCGCCGGTCGAGGGGGCCTATTTCTGGCTGATTCTCGGTGCCGGCCTGGTTCTGGTCACCGCCTTCGCCCGGCTGCGGCTGCCCTGGTGGCCGCTGCACCCGGTGCTTTTTCTGGTCTGGGCAACCTACCCGATCCAGCGCTTCGGCGGCGCCTTCCTGGTCGGCTGGGCCATCAAAGCGGCCGTAGTCAAAACCATGGGAGCCAAAGGCTATCATTCGGTCATGCCGCTGATGATCGGCCTGATTGCCGGCGACCTGCTCGGCGGTCTGCTCTGGATCGTGATCGGCGTGCTCTACTACTTCGCCACCGGCCTGCAAC
>SLSR01000279.1 GCA_007130365.1 Lentisphaeria bacterium | reverse complement strand
TTGATTTCCTGGGCATAGTTCGACCAATCCATTTTCCAGGGTTTTTCACGCCGGAATTTGTTGACGTACTTCCTGGTCAGTACATCCCGCTTTTCGAGGCTGGCGATACAGGCGCGGGTACAGCCGCCGGCGCCGCAGATCGCCTTGCCGGCATTGTAGACTTTCGGCGGGGCATTGTAGAACGGGGAAATATGGTTCGGCTTGTAGCCTTCCTGCCCCTGGATGTAATGCCCCTTCTCTTCCGGCGAATCGACCGGCTGGCCGCCGCGAAAATAGAGATCGCAGAGATTGCAGTCGATCTCGCCCCATTCCAGTTTATGGCCGGCGACTTCAATGCTCACGGTCTTGCTTCTGCTGATCGCGCCGCCGGGACAGGCCTGGACGCAGGCCATGCATTTATTGCAAAGCTGCGGCCCCTCGTAAATCGGATCCGGCTCCAGCTCAAGCTCGGTCAGCACCAGTCCGACTCTGACCGCCGGGCCGAATTCCGGGGTGATCAGCATCTTGCTCCAGCCGATCTCGCCGAGGCCGGCGGCGAAGGCGGCCAGCCGCAAGTGAACCATGATGTCCGGAGCCGGCTTGCCCGGCGCCACCGGCTTGCTGAAGCCCTCGCGCAGATGCCCTTCATTGTCGATCGCCCGCCAGTCGCTCATGTGCCCCATGGGGAAGGCCTCGTATCCCATGTCTTCCAGGGTTCTCGCCAAATTGTTCACCGTGGTCGGCATGAAGGTATAGGTGATGGCGCCATAGCCCATCGACGAATAGTTGCTGAAGAAAGTGCCTTCCTCGATCCCGCGCAGGGAACCGCGCAAGACCCGGTAGCCAATGACAATGCACGACTTGGCGGCGGGCATGATATAGCGCGGGTCCATCTGCCTGGGGGCTCCTTCAAAGCGACTCATCGGGGCAATCCCCACCAAATCCGCCCCCTGCGCCTTGGTGTATTGCTTGATGTCCTGGGTCAGTTTCTTCCTCAAGGTGTGGTTCATTGCTGATATCCTTATGGTTGTTGGTTCATTTTATGAATTAATCCTGCTTGGCAGCGGCGTCCAGCTCCGGCAGCTTCACGGTGTCCCGGGTACATTCCTGCCAGGCGCGAAGGCGGCCGACCAGGTCGGCGACGACCCCGCGGTGTTCGGGATGGCCAAAGACATTGCGGCATTCTCCGGGATCGCTGGCCAGATCGTACAGTTCATGCAGGCCAAGCCGCGGCGAGACCATAAACTTCCAGCGGCCGTCGGCCGAGATTATGGTGCGCAAGGGGTCGGAGATGGCATCCTCGATGTTTTGGCGCGAAGCCACTTGCAGCCATTCTTCCGGCACATCGACCCGATCCGGATTATCCGAGCCCACTCCATGGTTGGGGCCGCTCCATTCGAGAACCACGTCAGCAGGTGTGAATTCAGCCGTGTCCTGCATGGCTGTGGCCAGACTTCGCCCCTGCAAATGCCGCGGCGGGGCGACATTCATCAACTCCAGCAAGGTCGGCGCCAGGTCGGCCTGGCTCACCGGCCCTTCAATGCGATGCATTTTGGCCTGCCCCGGCAATTTCACCAACATGGGAATGCGGATAGCCTCCTCGTACATCACGCACTTGGCGATTAACTGGTGCGAACCCATCATGTCCCCGTGGTCGGAAGTGAAGACGATGATTGTATCGTCCCACAGCCCGCATTCGCGAAGGGCGTCAAAAATAGTGCCGCAATGGGTGTCGACCTGACTGCACAACCCCCAGTACTTGGCGGCCAGTTCCCGCATCTCCCTGGGATCGCTGGAGTTAGTGCCGAATTTTTTGCCGCTGGAGTAACTCGCATGCAAGAGGCGAGAGCGCAAGTGGTTGTTTTCGCCCGGCGGACAAGCGTGATTGGCGGGCAGCGTTATTTCATCGGGATCGTACTGTTCGTCGCGCGGGCCGGTGAACGGCATGTGCGGTTCGAGGAAGTTTACATAAAGACAGAAAGGGCGATCCTGATTGTCGCGGATAAACTTCGAAGCGCTCTCGGCCAGGAAGTGCGGCTTGCTCAAGGATTCCGGCAGCTTCGCCGCCTCACCCCGGCCGAAGGCCCGTCCATCGGCGGGTTGTTGGCCGTGCGCAATCAGCCAGCGGGTGTAGTCGGAAACCTGGTCACGGTCGCGGCCTGGCCGGAACCACCCGTTGTAGCCATCCTCGACCGACAGCCAGTGGTCGAACCCGTGCTGCGCGAACAATTCATCGCCCAGATGCCACTTCCCGAAATGGGCGGTGGCATACTGGCCGGACGGCAGCATTTCCGGCAGACACGGAATGTCGCCGTCCAGCAACAGGTTGTTGGTTGTGCAGCCGTTACTGTGCGGATAAAGGCCGGTCAGCAGACTCGAACGCGACGGCGTGCATACCGGCTGGGTGACATAGGCGCGATCGAAGACGCAGGCCTGCTCGGCCAGACGGTTCAAGTTCGGCATTTCGATTTGCTCATTGCCATAAGCGGCCAGGGTGTCGAAACGCTGTTCGTCAGTGTAGATGAACAATAGATTGGGAACCATAATCAATCCTCTTTTTGTCTCGTCAGTAAAATCTGTGGGTGAACTTGGGTTCAGGAAGTTCCCCCATCAGCACCTCACACCTTAAAGGTCGCGCAAGCTGAACGCCATAAAATCGTTGCCGCGGTCAGCGAAGCGGTTGTCGCAGTCGTTGTCGCCGGAGTTCGATTGCGACAACGACAACGGACTGGATTCGGGCGTTTTACTTGCGCCTTGTGATGAGTTCTGAATTAAGCGCGGCGACGAAGTGTGCGGGCTTCCAGCCCGCCCCTGAGGTCAATCAACATCGTCGGTCTTTCCCCTCTTCCCAGAACCGTCGCCGACAACCGGTTCGCCCGCCATTTTCACGTCGGCCGGATATTGCGGTTCGCTGTCCCAGTCGACGCGCCAGGGCTTGCGCCGGCGGAATTTTTCCTTGAAGGCGTTGCGCAGGACGCCGCGCCTCTCCAACTCGACCATGCAGGCCCGGGTGCAGCCTCGGGAACCGCCCACGGCCTGGCCGGTGTTGTAAAGGTTGCGGGGTTTCTTGTGGAACGGACTCCACCAGCCGGGCTTGGTGTCGGGGCTCATGTACTGCTTCTCCGGCGGCAGTTCGCAGTCCACTTTTTCGGCGCCGCGGAAGCCGCGGTTGCAGGCGTCGCAGTCGACCTGGGCGAATTCCACGTCCTTGCCCGCCAACTCGAGCTTGACGGTCTGGTCGCGGCTGATGGCGCCGGTCGGACAGTCGCGGACGCAGGCCATGCACTTGTTGCACAATTGCGGCCCGTCGTAGATCGGATCAGGCTCGAGTTCGACATCGGTCAGGATGACCCCGACCCGGTTGCGCGGGCCGAACTCGGGAGTCAGCAGCATCATGCTGTGGCCGATTTCGCCCAGGCCGCAGAGGTAGGCGGCGATGCGCAGGTGGATCATGATGTCGGGCGCAGCCTTGCCGGGGGCGACCGGCCGGCTGTAGTTCCTTTTCAGCCTGCCGCCGCCGTTGGCGCCGGTGTAGGTGGCGTCGATCGCCCGCCAGTCGCTCTGATGCCCCATGGGCAGAGCCTCGTAGCCGCGGTCCTCGATGTATTTGCACAGGTTGATCACGGTCATCGGCATGTACAGATAGGTGATGCCGCCGTAGCCCATGGCGCTGTAGTTGCTGAAGAAAGTGCCCTCCTCGATCCCGCGCATGCTGCCGCGCATGACCCGGAAGGCCATGGCGATAATGCTCTTGCACTCCGGCATGATCTGCTTCGGATCCATCTGGGTCGGGGCGTTGTGCCAGCGCTCGATATTGCCGATGCCGACCGAATCGGCACCCAGCGCCAAGGCCTGGCGCTTGACTGCCGCCGCCGCCGCTTTGGGATCGTGATCCATGTCGGTCTGCCCCATTTCGCGCTGAATCTTCCCGCTTGCCGTGCTGTTCATTTGCGTGTCTCCTATTTCCTTAGTGCTGTAGATCCGCGATCGCGGCTGCGGCAGACCGCAGGCGGTCGCGGATTTCGACTTCTTCCGAAACGTTCGTCTTCAGACTTATGCCAAGCGTATGGTTCTCGCCGACCGGGGCGGCCATGCGCCAGATCGTATCGTCCGCAATGACCGCCAACCCGTTGCTCGCGGTTTCCCGCAGCGCCCGCTCGAAGGCCTGGCGAGTCGCCCAGAAACGGTGTCCGCTCTCTTCAAACACCTTGGTGGCGGCCAGGTTTTCACGATAGCTGTGGTTGAAGGCCTGCAGGCAGAGGCCGGAGGCCGAGCCAAACGGACAGAAGGTCTGCGCCTGCGGACGACGCAACACTCCCGGCAAGTCCGCCGCCATGCGAAGCCGACAGACGATCTCGCTGCCGACCAGCTCGGAAAATGTGACCGTCGCCCCCGGCATCAGCATGTGCAGCCGACGCATGCCCGCTTCTGCCCGCTGAAAAATCGAGCGCCGATAGTGATGGCGTGAAATTTCCTCGATCTTCGGCCCGATCTGAATGCGGTTGGCCGTGTCCTTGGTCAGAAAGCCTCGCGTCCGCAAGGTGCGCAAAAGGTTGTGGGCCGTGGTCTTGTTCAGGTCCAAGGCATCGGCGATCTCGGTCAGGCGGGCTCCGTCCCGCCTGTCCGCGACCATTTCCAGGATGTCGATTGCCCGCTGCACCGACTGTACTATGTTCGACCCTGCCACATTCATTGTTCCGCATGGATGAATAATTGTTCAAAAATATAATATAGCAGGAAACGAAAAATTGGCAAGCGAACAGTATCTGGCTGCGTGCAACTGGCGCTATCATGCCAGCGGAGACTTGCGGGAGAGCCTGCAATGGTTGAGCGAGAATCGGATCGAGGCGGTAGTTCAGAAATCTTCGCCTTCCGCCTGTTCCAGAAGCTGGCGCTGGCGTTCTTCCAGATCGCGAATCTCGCGCTTGATCTCTTCGCCGGTTCGGATGGCGCGAATGCCGGTGACGGTTTCGGTCACTTCCTGCAGTGGCGTGGGCGGCTTTTTCTCGGGGGCTTTCGTGTCGTCTTGCGGAGGGTTGTTGCGGCCGCAGCCGAAACTGGCCAGCAGACAGCCGAGGCAGAAGATCGACTTTAGTTTTTTCATCGACTTTCCTCTTTCGCCTTGAGCCACAGACTTTCCAGCTCCGGCAGCGAACAGTCTTCGGGGTTTCTGTCCTGCTCGGCCAAAGCCTTCTCGATTTTTTCGAATCTGTGTTGAAACTTGCGAATGGTCGCATGCAGGAGGTCTTCCGCCAGGTGCTTCCGATAGCGGCTCAGGTTGACCACCGAAAACAGCAGATCGCCGATCTCCTCGCCGATCGCCCGGTCGTCCTGTTTTTCTATGGCCTCTCTGACCTCCGCCAGCTCCTCCTCGATTTTGTCGATCACTCCGTCCACGCTGGGCCAGTCGAAGCCGATTTTGGCAGCTTTGCGCTGGATGTTGTGGGCGCGGTGCAGAGCGGGCAGACTGCGCGGCACGCCGTGCAGCCGGGACAGGTTCCGCCCCTGTCTTTCCGCCCGCTTGATCCAATCCCATTGCCGCAGCACCTGGCCGGCATCCTCCAGGCAACCTTCGGCAAAGACATGGGGATGGCGGCGGATCAGCTTTTCGCAGATCCGCCGCGCCACTTCCGAGAAGTCGAAGCGCTGTTCCTCGGCCGCAATCTGGCAGTGGAAGACGATTTGCAGCAATAGATCGCCGAGTTCCTCGGCCATGTTCTCGTCGTCCCCGGCATCGATCGCGTCGCACAGTTCGGCGGCTTCCTCGACCAGGCACTCCTTGAGGCTGCGGTGCGTCTGCTCCCGATCCCAGGGACAGCCGTCCTCGGAGCGCAGTCTGGCCATGATGCGCAGCAACTCCCGCAGATCGTCGACGGGCGGCAAATCCGGTTGCGGTTCGTTCATTGTTTTTTCCCTTGCCCGTTTAATTCGTGGGTTTGGCGAAATTCTCTGCGGATAATTCCCGCGCCAGTTTTGCCGGCCGTCTTCCGGAATCTCGCAACTGCGCAGACCGATGGATTCCGTTCAGGCTGTCGGCCGTCTCGCAAACCCATGCAACATAGCCTATAGAAAGACGATAGACATCCAGTTTCTCGGATCCAAGCGCCATCTCTATTCGATCCCGATTTCGATTTGGATTATCCCAACAATGGCTTATGCCCCACGCTTGCCGTCTGCCACCGACCCAGGGCAGGCTGGCCGGTCAGCGGCCACAGCACTGCTTGTATTTTTTGCCGCTGCCGCAGGGGCAGGGATCGTTGCGGCCGACTTTGGGAGCCTCGCGTCGAATCGTGCGCGGGCGGGCTCGCGGCGGCATTTCGAGCGTGGCGGTGGCCGAGCCGCCGGTCGCCGGGCGGTTGCCGGCGGCGGCCGCCTCGTCCTGTCCGGGCTGGGCGCCGCCGGTCATGCCGGCGAACTGCCCAAGCGTGGCGTGCTCCTCCCGACGCGGCGCCTGGGTCAGCATTTGGTTGAGCGCGGTGACCCGGGCCGCCGAACGGAACATGTTGCCGATGATCTTCTCCTTGATCGACTCCATCAGTTCGCCGAACATGGCGTAGGCCTCCTGCTTGTACTCGATCAGCGGATCCTTCTGGCCGTAGGCCCGCAGCTGCACGCCATAGCGCAGGGCGTCCATGGCATACAAGTGCTCCTGGTACAGCGTGTCGATGGCGTTGAGCATGACCTGGACTTCCAGCCAGCGCGTGAAGTCGGGCGGTTCGACCCGCTCCTTCAGACTGTAGGCCTCGTCGATCCGGTTGACTACGCGATGCCGCAATTTTTCGGGATCGTATTCGCCTTCGACCGCAATGTCGGCTGCGGAGAAGCGAATGGGAAAAGTGCGGTTGAGCCAGCGCAGGAATTCGTCGCGGTCAAAGAATTCATGCTCGCCGGCACTGGCTTCAGCGGTCTCCAGGCGCTCGGCCACGGCGGTGAACACGAAGTCGAAAAGCTTTTCGCGCGGCTCTTCGCAGGTGAGGATCTCCTTGCGCAGGCTATAGACCACTTCGCGCTGCTTGTTCATCACGTCGTCGTACTGGAGAGTCCGCTTGCGCACCGAAAAGTGCTGCTCCTCGACCCGGCGCTGGGCGCGCTCGATCGAGCGATTGAGCAGAGGATGCGAAAGCTCATCGCCCTCCTGCAATCCCATCTTGCTCATGATCGAGGCGACCCGGTCGGAGCCGAACAGGCGCATCAGGTCGTCCTCCAGGGAAATGTAGAAGCGGGACGAGCCGGGGTCGCCCTGGCGGGCGCAGCGGCCGCGCAACTGGCGGTCGATGCGCCGGGCGTCGTGCCGGGCGCTGCCGATGACATGCAGCCCGCCCAGATCCGGCACCCCCTTGCCGAGCTTGATGTCGGTGCCGCGCCCGGCCATGTTGGTGGCGATGGTAATGGCGCCGGGCTGACCGGCGCGGTTGACGATTTCGGCCTCGCGCTGGTGGTTCTTGGCGTTGATCACGTTATGCGGGATATTGCGCCGCTTGAGCATGCGGCTGAGCACCTCCGAAACCTCCACCGAGATGGTGCCGACCAGGGAGGGCTGGCCGCGCTGGTGGCATTCGGCGATTTCCTCGATCACCGCATTGTACTTTTCGCGCTTGGTCTTGTATATGCGGTCGTTGTGGTCGATGCGCACGCACGGCCGGTTGGTCGGCGCCACCACCACGTCGAGCTTGTAGATTTCCTTGAACTCGCTGGCCTCGGTTTCGGCGGTGCCGGTCATGCCGGCCAGCTTCTCGTACATGCGGAAGTAGTTCTGAATGGTGATCGAGGCCAGGGTCTGGGTCTCGCGCTCGATCTTGACGTTTTCCTTGGCTTCCAAGGCCTGATGCAGACCCTCGCTGAAACGGCGCCCCGGCATCATGCGGCCGGTAAACTCGTCGACGATCACCACTTTGTCCTCCTGGATCACGTAGTGGACATCGCGCTCGAACAGGCAGTAGGCCCGGAGAAGCTGCGAAATGTTGTGAATGGTTTCGCTCTGCATGTCGAAGGCCTGCTGCGCGGCCTGCCGTTTTTTGAGCTTCTCCTCGTCGGAAAGCGAGCTGTCGCTGTCGAGCTGGCTGAGGGCGGCGGCCAGGTCGGGGATGACGAAGGCCTCCGGATCACTCGGATTGAGCCGGTTTCGTCCCTTTTCGGTAAGGTCGGCTTCGCCGCCGCGCTCGTCGATCGTGAAATAGAGTTCCTCGCGCACCCGTTGCAGAAAGCCGCGATTCTGATCGCTGTTGATTTCCAGCTCGGTCTTTTCCACCTTCTTGCGGATTTCCGGGCTCTCCAGCAGGCGCAGCAGTTGCTTGTGCTTGGGCATGCCCATGCGCACCTGGCAGAGTTTGATGTAGGCTTCGCGAACCTGCTCTTCGGAAGGCGGCTGCTCTGACTGCTCGGACTCGACCGTGGCCTTGGCCTCCTGAAGCAGGCGGTTGCAGAGCAGCGACTGGTGGCGGAACAGGTCGCCAACCACCGGCTTGAGCTTGTCGTAGCGATGGGTGGAAACCGCCGACGGCCCGGAAATGATCAGCGGGGTGCGGGCTTCGTCGATCAGGATGCTGTCGATTTCGTCGATGATCGTGTAGAAGTAGTCGCGCTGCACCAGTTGCTCTCGCGACATCGCCATGCCCATGTCGCGCAGGTAGTCGAAGCCGAACTCGCTGTTGGTGCCGTAGGTGATGTCGCAGGCGTATTGTTCGCGCCGCTGCTGCGGGCTCATGCTGTTCTGGATGCAGCCGACGGTCAGCCCGAGAAAGCGATAGACCGCCCCCATCCATTCCGAGTCGCGGCGGGCCAGGTAGTCGTTGACCGTGACCAGTTGGCAGTTGCGGCCGCTCAGCGCGTTCAGGTAGAGGGGCATGGTGGCGACCAGAGTCTTGCCTTCGCCGGTGGCCATTTCCGCGATGTTCCCGCGGTGCAGGGCAATGGCGCCGATCAACTGCACGTCGAACGGAACCATGTCCCAGGTCATCGGGCTGCCGGTGACTTCGATGGTCTGGCCGAGCAGACGGCGGCAGGTGTTCTTGACCACCGCGAAAGCCTCGCACATCAGGTCGTCGAGCGTGGCGCCCTCGCGCAGGCGCGCCTTGAACTCCTCGGTCTTGGCCTTGACCCGGGAATCGTCAAGCTGCTGCAGCTCCTCCTCGATCCGGTTGATTTCGTGGACCAGCGGCCACATCGACTTGATGATTCGCGCATTGCGCGAACCAAACATTTTTTTGAGCATCCATTTGATCATAAAGGCGGGAATTCCCGAACGGTTGCGGTTGTGGTTCGCCGATTGAATTTGTTGATATACCTTAATCCAAGTTGTCAGTTTGACCACTGCCCCGATTGATCCGTGCGATGCGGCCATGAGTCATTTATAAGTTGTGGGTTCGGGGATTCCGAAGATCCGGGGGAATTGACCCGATGACTCGATGACTTGACATGAGGAGCATGGTCAGGCTGCGCAGCTTTGAGCAACTCGCCATCTGGCCATCGAGACATTTCGTCAACTTGTCGGATCGCCTTGAATAGCAAGTGGTCAGGCGGCGGACTTGGCTCGTGAATTATGCAGGATAGGCCGTAAAATGTGTGGGAACGGCATGGTTGACAATGGGGCGCAAAACGAATTCGCGGATTGGCGCTGGCAGCTGGCCCGGGCGCCGCGGGACTGGCCGAGCCTGGCCGCGGCACTGCGGCTTTCGCCCTCGGAAATCGAACGCCGGCAAGGGGCGGCCGAGCGCTATCCCCCCCTGGCTACGCCGTATTACCTGTCCCTGGCCGATCTCGATGATCCCGACGATCCGATTCGGCGCCAAATCCTGCCGGATCCGGCCGAGATTGCGCCGGCATGGACGGCCGCCGCGGATCCTTTGGGCGAGCAGGACAACTCGCCGGTCTTTGGCCTGGTTCACCGCTATCCGGATCGGGCTTTGATCCTGCTCAACGCCCGCTGCGCGGTGCATTGCCGACATTGTCTGCGCAAGCGCAACTGGGGACGGGAGCTGGCCTGGAGCCAGCCAAGGTTTGAGCGGGCCTTGAGATATCTGCGCGAACACCAGGAAATCCGCGAGGTCATTCTGTCCGGCGGCGACCCTTTGCTGAGCGAGGATGCGACCATCAGCCGATGGCTGCGGGCTCTCGCCGGGCTGCCCCGCGTCTCGAGCCTTCGCATCGGCTCGCGGCTGCCGGTAGTCTTGCCGCAGCGCTTCACAGACGAATTTTGCGCCATGCTCGGAGAATCTCCCGGAGCCTGGCTGGCCACCCATTTCAATCATCCCAGGGAACTGACTGGAGAGGCCGGCGCCGCCTGCCGAAGACTGTTGCGAGCCGGTGTGCCGCTGGTCAACCAGAGCGTTCTGCTCAAGGGGGTCAACGACCGGGCAGAGGTTCTGCGCGAACTCGGACTTGGCCTGCTGCGCATCGGCGTCAAGCCCTACTACCTGTTCCACGGCGATCCGGTCGCCGGCACCCGCCATTTCCGAACCGGCATTCGCCGCGGTCTGGAAATCATGGCCGAATTGCGCGGCACGGTCTCCGGCCTGGCGATTCCGGCTTTCGCCATCGACTTGCCGGATGGCGGCGGCAAGCTGGCCTTGACCCCGGATTCGTGCGTGGGAAGTGAAGGTGGCGCTCCTTGCTTCAAGGGGCTGGGCGGACGCGTATACCGCTATGCCGACGACGATCCGGAACCCCGCCGACAGAAGCCGGAAGCGGGAGGATGACTTGTCCGGCATTGCCCCGCAGCCGTGCCGCTGGGAGAATGCAGGTCGAGCAATTGCATGATAGGAACATTCAATTATGCGGGAAAGAAACAGGCTGACACCCGGGATGTCGGTTCGTCATTGCGGCGCCCCTGATTTTACCGCGGCTGGTTTTCCGCTTCCGCCAGATGGGCGGCGGCCCATTTCATCTCTTCCGCGATCGGCAGGTTTTGCGTACACTTGGCCTCGCAGAGACGGCAGGCGGTGCAGGCCTCGGCGCGCTTGCCCGCTTCGATTTTACCGTACTCCCGACGGGCTTGCCGGTGCAGCCCCCAGGCTCGCGCGTTGTAGATGCACTTCATGACGGCCGGAATGTCGACCCCCTGCGGGCAGGGCAGGCAATATTCGCAGCCGGTGCAGAAGCCGCCGCTCTCCGGAGTGCGCGCGCTTAGAAACGCTTCGATTTCCCGCATCTGCTCCGCATCGAAGCAGGGTTTTTCGGCGGCCGCCACCGTGCGGTCGACGTCGGCCGGCTTGCTGATGCCGGAAATCACGGTGGTGACGGCGGGATTGGACAGAATATAGCGGATCGCCAGCTCCGGCACATCCGCCGCGCCAACTTTGCGCGCCAGATCGAGCAACACCGGACTGTCCTGCGCCAGTCGGCCGCCGCCGACCGGGTTCATGATCAGAGTGCCGATGCCCTGCTTAGCCGCCGCCTCGATCGCCGGAGCGTATTCCCGGTTCAGAAGGTTGTAGGTGAACAGAATGATGTCGCACCAGTCCGCCTCGCGAATATAGTCTTGCAGGTTCTCCACGCTGTCGTGCGTGGTGAAGCCGGTGCGGCGCACCAGGCCATCCTCGATTGCCTTGAGAATGCCATCGACCATGCCGTTTGGCCTGGTCGCCTGTTCATAGTGTTCCCGGCTTTCGATATTCCAAACCTGATAGTAGTCCAGGCATTCGACATCCAGTCGCCGCAGAGACTCCTCGATGCGGCGGCGGACGGTGGTCGCGTCCGGCTGGTCGTCCGGCCTGAGCTTGATGATCCAGGGCGAGGACTTGGTCGAGAGGATGACGCGCTCGCGATAGCCGTCGCGCAAAGCCTTGCCGAAGATCCATTCCGATTCGCCGTAGCCCCGGCTGGTGTCGATATAGCGCATGCCGGCATCGATGGCATAGCGGATCAAGTCGATGGCGTCTTGGGTGTCGCGCGGCAGACGCATGCCCCCCATATTGGCCGGGGGCACCCGCAATCCGGAGCGCCGGCCCAGGTCGCGCAATTCCATGATGTGTATCCCTTTTCTTGGGTTGAAAAAATTTATCATAGTTCCCGAAGTGTTTTTTTGCAATCCCCCACTAATAGTCGATTGCGGGCACACTGACCGCGAGCAATCTTTGTGCTATATTACAGGCCGGTGACAATTTCTCTGCAATTCCGAATTGAGTTGTACCTATGACAAAGCCGCGTGTCTTGATTGTCGACGACGAACGCAACACCCGCGAGGGTCTGGCCAAGGCCTTTGCCGGCAAGTACCAGGTCGAACTGGCGGAATCGGCCGACCGGGGGTTGTCCCTGATCCGGGAGAGTCCGCCGGATGTGGTGCTGACCGACCTGCGCATGCCGGGCATGGACGGCCTGGCCTTTGTCCGGCGGATCGCGACCCTGCCGGATCCTCCCCTGGTGATTCTGTTCACTGCCTATGGCAGCCTGCAAACCGCGATCGAGGCGATGAAGGAGGGAGCCTACGACTACCTGACCAAGCCGCTCAATCTGGAGAACCTGGAGATGGTGATCGACCGGGGGCTGGAGAGCCGGATCCTGCGGGCCGAGCACGCGCAAATGCGCCGCGAGCTTGACCGGAAGTATGGGCTGGAGGGGATTGTCGGCAATTCGCGGGCCATGGAAGGCATAATCGAAACCGTGCGCCAGGTTGCGCCGGCTCGCTCGACCATTCTTCTGACCGGCGAAAGCGGCACCGGCAAGGAGGTGATCGCGCAGGCCGTGCATCGTCTCGGGCCGCGGGCCGCCAAGCCGTTTGTCGTGGTTCACTGCGCCTCCCTGAACCCCAACTTGCTGGAGAGCGAATTGTTCGGACACGAAAAGGGAGCCTATACCGGGGCTCACGACCGGCAGATCGGCCGCTTCGAAATGGCTCGCGAGGGCACCCTGTTTCTCGACGAGATCGGAGAGATCGACGCCTCGACCCAGATCAAGCTGCTGCGGGTGCTTGAAAACCGCACTTTCGAAAGAGTCGGCGGCACCACTCCGATCAGAACCGAAGCCCGGGTCATCGCCGCCACCAACCGCAACCTGAGGGAACTGGTGCAGCAGGGACGGTTCAGAGAAGACCTGTACTACCGGCTGAACGTGGTCAATATCGAGATCCCCCCCCTGCGCGAGCGCCGCGAGGACATCGTTCTGCTGCTCGATCACTTCCTGAAAATGTCGGCCGCCGAAAACGGCAAGGCGATCAACGGCTTTTCCAAGGAAGCCCTGAAGTTTCTGACCGCCTATTCCTGGCCAGGCAATGTGCGGGAGCTGCGCAATTGCGTCGAGCGCATGGTGGTGATGGCGCGCGGCGCCACCCTGACCGTGAGCGACGTGCCGGTCGACATTCGCAGCGCATTGGACGAAGAACATTCTCCAAACGACCCGCAAGACCCGAACATCGGCGAACCGTCGAACCAGCGGAATCTGAACATCGACCTCCAGGAACGGCAACTGATTGCCAAGGCGCTGCGGGAGTGCGAGGGGAATCGGACTCGCGCCGCCGAAAAGCTCGGGATCAGCCGCCGCACTCTGCACCGCAAGCTGCATGCCTATAACCTGACTTGAGGCGGGGCAAGGGTTTGGATTCACGGAGCCATCTGCCTGGAGCACCGTTGTCTGATTTGTCCGATCTGTCCGATCTGCCTGATCTGTCTTCGCCTATTCCGGCCAGCCCTGCTCGCCGATCAGCGGGACGAATACGCAAAGGTCATGCCATTCCCTTTCGATCCGGCCGCGACGGCGGCGCAGACGGAGCAGCCTTTGGCTTGCCCGGCTGCCGACCGGCAGCACCATGCGCCCTCCGTCCGCCAATTGCCCGAGCAGGGAAGCGGGCGGCTCCGGGGCGGCGGCAGTGATCAGAACCGCCTCGTAGGGGGCGTTCCGCGGCCAGCCCAGAGTGCCGTCTCCAACCCGCACGTGGACATTGTCGAGGCAAAGTCCTCGCAGGGCTGCCTGCGCGGTCTCGGCCAGCTCCGGAATTCTCTCCACCGAATCCACCCGGGCCGCCAGGCAGCCGAGAATGGCGGCCTGATAGCCGCTGCCGGTGCCGATCTCCAGAACCCTTTCTTCGCCGCGCAGTTCAAGCAGCGAGGTCATCAGCGCCACCATGTAGGGCTGCGAAATGGTCTGCCCCCGACCCAGCGCCAAGGGAAAGTCGCCATAGACTTCCGACATTGGAGTTTGCGGCGGACAGAAGTGGCTGCGGGGGATCTCGCGGAAAGCCCCCAGCACACGCGGGTCGTCGATGCCGCGAGCCTGCAACTGGGCGGCAACCATTGCTTCCCGCAGTTGCCGCTCTTCCGCGCTCTCGCTCGACATCCTCCTATTCCGCATGTCGGCGCACCACCTCCCGCCCCACCTTCTCTCCCAGCCCGACGCATTGGCACAAGTCTGCGTCAGTCGGGACATAATTGACGAACAAGGGCTCGTCGACCAACTGCAAGTCAAGCTTGCCGGCGAATTCCTGCAGTTCGCCCATCCCCTTGCGGTTCCAGCCGTAGGAGCCGAACAGCGCGCCGGTCAGGTTGCGCGGGTTCAGCCCTTTGAGGTAGGTGAGGGCGTCGGCCAGGCTGGGGAAGATCGAGCTGTTCAGGGTCGGGGAGCCAATGACCAAGCCGCCGCTGTTCATCACTTCGGTGGCCAGGTCGCTGCGATGGGTCGAGTGCAGCGACAATACCCGCGGCTCGGCGCCGGCCCGCTCGACCCCCTCGGCAATCGCGTTGGCCATGGCTTCCGAGCTGTGCCACATGGTGTCGTAGGCAATCACGACTTTGGCCGTCGGCCGCTGCGCGACAAAGCGCCTGTATTGTTCAAATATCCAGGCGATGTCCTCCGATCCGCGCCACAGCGGGCCGTGGTCCGGAGCTAAAATTTGCAGGGGCAGATTCATTTCCTCGATCGCGGCCAGAGCCCTGCCCACCATCGGGCTGTAGGGCAGGACGATGTTGGCATAGTATTTCTCGGCCTGCCATTGCAGCACCGAACGTTCGTTCTGGTCGGCGAACAGGCGGGAGGTGGCCAGATGCATGCCGAAGGCGTCCTGGGAGAACAGGATGCCGTCGGAGTCGAGAAAGCTCACCATGCTGTCCGGCCAGTGGATCATGCGGGTTTCAACGAATTGCAGGCTGGCATTGCCCAGGTCGAGGCGGTCGCCGGTCTTGACCGCGGTCAGCGACAGTTCCCGGTGGAAGTGGGCGGACAGCGCCCGGACTCCGTTGGGCGAGGCGAAGATCTGCTCCGGCTGGATTCGTGCCGCCATCTCGGGCAGACACCCGGAGTGATCCATCTCGGAATGGTTGGAGACGATATAGTCGATCTTTTGCGGATCGACCACCGAGGCGATGCGGGACATGGCCTCTTCAAGGAATGGCTTTTTCACAGTGTCGATCAGGGTGATCTTGTCGGCCATTACCAGAAAGGCGTTGTAGGTGGTGCCGCGCTCGGTGCGATAGCCGTGGAACTCGGGAAGCGCCCAGTCGATCGCCCCCACCCAATGCACCCGGTCGCTGATCTGGCGAGCTTGAAATGGCTGATTCTGGTTCATTGTGCAGTACTCCTTTGCTCATTTGCCCGGCCTGGAGAATTTGAGGAAGCGGCTGACGCCGGTCTCGCGAACCGGCGCAATGCCCTGATGCACAGCCGCGACCTCCTCGATCGTGAAGAAGGCATTGGGGCTGCAGCGCTTGATCAAGCCGACCACTTCCGGCAAGGCATGACGCGGAACAATCGTAAAGATCACCTTGACCGGGCCGCGCGCCCCCTGGCCGTCGATGCTGGTGACCCCGAAGTTCCCCTGGCGCAGGATTTCGATCAGTTGCGAGGCGTCGCGCTGCGGGAAGACCCGAACCATGACCTTGCCCAGAGCCAGGCACCCTTCCAGCAGCAGTCCGAGGTAGGTGCCGGCCGCGTAGCCGCCGGCGTACGCGACATAGTTGTACCATCGGTCTAGATTCTGGATCAACTGGCTGATTGTGGTCACCCAAATCAGGACTTCCACAAAGCCGACCGCCGCCGCCGCCAGCCGATAGCCGCGCGAGACAAAGCGCATCCGCATCGTGCCGAAGGTGACGTCGCAGATGCGGGCGCAGAAAATGAACAGAGGCAAAGCCCAGGGATATTCTATGAATAGCTGACTCAGAAAATTCATGCCTTGCAATTTATCATAGATTGTGTCAGAGTAAAGAACAACGCGACTCTGGTTCGAGTCGGGTATCAGGGAGAAAAGCAAAATGAGCTATACAATGCCTCCATATCCTGAACTGCGGGCGGCAGACGAGGCGGAAAGCCCGCCGAAACCGCCATGGCAGGTCGAGCTTGACAGCGGGGTGGTGATCGATCTGCTGTCGGTCGCGCCGGGGCAGTACAACCGCGGCTCGAAACGGCTGTTCGCCGGCGAAAGGCCTTTGCATCGGGTGACGATCACGCGCCTCTTCTGGATCGGCAGGTTTCCGGTAACCCAGGAGCAGTACCGGAGGGTCGAAGGCAACAACCCGGCCCATTTCCCGGGGGATCGGCGGCCGGTCGAAATGGTCAACTGGTACGAGGCTGCAATCTTTTGCCGACACCTGACCGAGCGCGAAGCCCGAGCCGGCCGACTGCCCGAGAACCATGTTTTCCGCCTGCCCACCGAAGCCGAATGGGAATACGCGGCTCGCGGCGGCCAGCGCAGCCTGGGCTTCAAGTACGCCGGCGGCAACCGGGTCGAGGATGTCGCCTGGCACGGCGGCGGCATGGGCGGCAACAGCGCCTACGAAACCAGCCCGGTCGGCTTGAAATTGCCCAACGAACTGGGGCTGTACGATATGAGCGGCAATGTCTGGGAATGGTGCCACGACTGGCACGAAGACTATCCCAAAGTCTCTTCGCTGGTCGATCCGACCGGCCCGCTCGAGGGCTCGCACCGAACTCTGCGCGGGGGAAGCTGGGGCTACGAACCGGCCTGCTGCCGACTCACGCGACGCGACGGCCTGACCCCCGCCCACCGCTATTGCGACCTGGGGTTTCGCATCGTCCTGGCGCCCCCCCTGAAGTTGCTGAAGCGCCGGACCGGGCGGGAGGCGCACCTGATCTGATGGCTGCTTGGCAACTTTGGCTTGCAAGCTTGACTGCTCATGCGAATTCGGTTATGAGTCTTTTATGGTTTGTGGGTTCGGGAGTTCCGAAGTTCCGGGGTTCCGGGGTAACTGACCCGATGACTGAATGACTCGATGACTTGATATGAGGAGCATGGTCAGGCTGCGCAGCTTTGAGCAACTCGCCATCTGGCCATCGAGACATTTCGTCAACTTGTCGGATCGCCTTGAATAGCAAGTGGTCAGGCGGTAAACTTGGCTCGTGAACTGTTCAGGCTGTTGGCGAGCCCCTGCAAACTCGATTCAGCCCCTTAAAGCCTGCGCGATCAGGGTCAGCGAGGTGGCGGTCAGGATCACATAGAGAAAGGGCGCGTACCAATGCTCTTTGAGCAGGCGCACCAGGCCATAGCCGGTCAGAACCCCGAGCGGCACGACCGGCAGAAACGCCAGGTCGAGAAGCAGCAAGGGAACGGTCAACTGCCGATTTATAATGAACGGCGCCAGCTTGACCAGGTTGAGGCCGAAGAAGAAGGCGGCGATGGTTCCGGCCAACTGCATTTTGCGCAATCCCTGCGGCAGAAAATACATCTGCGCCAGCGGCCCGGCCGCGTGCGCCATGGTCGAGGCGATTCCGCTGCCTACGCCGAAGAGCAGCCCGCGGCCGGTTGCGGACTGGCCTTGCGAAAGCCGCCGCAGCAGCCAGCGCCGCCCGCAGCGGTAGAGCACGAAGGAAATCCCGACCAGGCCGATCAGCAGGCGCAGTCCCTGATCGGAAATCGCCAGGCCGCTCTCCTCCGGACTGGCCATAAGCAGACCCGCGAGCAGAACCCCGAGCAGGGCGCCGGGAATCAGCGGCAGCAGCAGTCGCCATGCGATATGCCGGCGATAAAGCCAAACCGCCACCACATCCATGGTGCAGAGCAGAGGCAGCATGAAGGCCACCGCCGTTCGCGGCCCCCCCGCCCTTCCCGGCCAGAGCAGAACCAGCAGCGGCAGAGCCACCGGGCCGACCGGGAATCCCCCCTTGCCCATGCCCAGAAGAAACACGGTCAGCCCGAGCCAGGCCAATTCAAGCCATGAATATCCGAGAAGCATGATGCCCTGCCATTCGTTGTCGTTGCTTTCCGGGCAATGCCGCAGACAAAGCGGCGGCACGGAGCCTGAAGCACCCGGCGCGGCCGACGGTCGCGCGAACAGTGTAATGTAGTTGTCCGCCGCGGGAATATCACGGCTCTTCAGGGAAATCTGTAAAAAATCGAACTGCTTTGTCGCACGGCGATGCGCCTGCAGTAGGCATGTCGAGCGCGAAGCGTCGATGTGCCCGCGCCTCTGCAGGTGCACCGACTTCTAATCCGCCTCAGACGGATCGGCGCACCTACTCGGATGACAGCTTTCCCCGACGCATTGCCTTTCCCCCTTGCAGCGGTTGCATTTGTCAAGTTACCGAACACATTATGCTTTGTTTGCAGCGAATTGAATTTTGATGAGAATCGGGTTAATCTCAAACCGCCAACCTTCGAGAATTCATCGCCTTATGAGCAATTTCAACCTGCGCCTTCCGTTTTCCCCCCTGCTGCTCCTAATCCTGGCCGGTGCGCTCGCCGGATGTCGCCAGGCCGAGGTTGCGGAACCGGTTCGCATGTTGATCCGACAGGGCAACCAACAGACCGGCAGACCGGGAGCGGAGGCCGACCTCTCCCTGCGGGTCGAGGTGCTGGGCCCGCAGCGGGCCGGGTTTCTCGGCGGCAAGGGCAGGCGCCTGCCGACCCCCGGCGTGAAAGTTCGCTTCGAGTTGCTGGACGAGGATGCCGACCTTGAATTTCTGACCCCCGATCTGGTTGAAACCGACAGCGGCGGCTTTGCCGAAACCAGAATCCGTTTCGGACAGACCTTTGGCGACCATTACATCCGGGCCAGCGTGGTCGGAAATCCACGGATTTCTCAGACCTTCCGCGTGACTGCCGGAATCGAGAAACTCAACGACGGACAGGAAACCATGGCCGGGCGCCCCCTGCCCGAACCGCTTGGCCTGGCCGTGTTCAAGCCCGACGGCACGCCGGCGGCCGGGGTGCCGGTCTATTTCCGGATCGTCAATCAGCCCGGGCGGGGCGCCGAGCTGTCGTCTCATACAGCGAAAACCAACGGCTACGGCATTGCCGAAACCCAGTTGACCACGGCGCCGGGAGCTACCGGGCGCTATGAAATTATCGCCGAAGTGGCGAGCGGCACAAAAGACTTCACCGCTCGCTCGATTTCCTTTACCGCCATGACCCTGGCGCGCTGGCGGGTGGTGATCGGGGTTTTGGGCGGCCTGGGCATTTTCGTCTTCGGCATGAAAATCATGAGCGAAGGATTGCGCCAGCTCGCCGGCGGCAAATTGCGCGCCTTTCTTCATTTCTTTACCAGCAACCGCTTCTCGGCCATTCTGGCCGGCACCGCGATAACCGGCCTGATGCAGTCTTCGACCGCCTGCACGGTCATGGTGGTGGGCTTTGTCAACGCCGGGCTGCTGACCTTGCAGCAGTCGATCGGGGTGATTTTCGGAGCCAATATCGGAACTACGGTGACCGGGCAGATGATCTCGCTCAACATCCACGAATTGGCCTTGCCGGCGATCGCGGTCGGGGTTGGCGGCATTATGTTCTGCCGCCGGATGCGCACCCGCAACATGTTCCAGGCGCTGCTCGGCTTCGGCCTTTTGTTTCTTGGCATGCAGATGATGTCCAGTGAATTGCGCAGCATCTCCTCCCTGCCTTCCTTTATCAGTATTTTTCAGTTGTTCGACTGCCAACCCAATGCGGACGGCCTGATGCCCCTGCTGCCGGTGCTGGGGGCGATCGCCATCGGCACTGCCATGACCGTGCTGGTGCAGAGCAGTTCGGCCACCATCGGCCTGACCATCGCCCTCGCACTCAGCGGCCTGATCAATTTCTACACCGCCGTCCCCCTGATCCTGGGCGACAATATCGGCACCACGATCACGGCCATTCTGGCTTCGATCGGAGCCAATCGCAGGGCTCGCCAGGCGGCGGTCGCCCATACTCTGTTCAACCTCTTCGGAGCCGCCTATATGCTGCTGCTCTTCTATGTGCGCATCGACGGAACCCCGGTCTTTCTCTACCTGGTCGACTTGGTCACCTCGGGCGACGTCTTCGCCGAAGTGCCGGAGAACATCGGCCGCCATGTCGCCACCGCCCACACTCTGTTCAATGTTTTCAATGTCATCATCTTCATCCCGTTCATCCCTCTGATCGCCCTCGGCTGCAACTTCATTCTGCCGGTCAAGAAGGAGGACGAACTGGTGGTCGTGCCGCTCGATTCGCATCTGCTGGGAACCCCCTCGATCGCCTTGCAGCAGGCCATCTTCGCCCTGGGCAGAATGACCGAATCCGCCTGGAAACTGGTGGAAAGCGCAACCCAGGCATTTCGCGAAAAGAACCTGAAGCAAAAGGAGACTTTGATGCAGCAGGAACACAGCATCGACGAAATGCAGAAGAAAACTATCCAGTACCTGACCGAATTGACGCAGCGCCCCCTGAGCGAGTCCCAGGCCGAAATCGTACCCATACTGATTCACTGCGTCAACGATGCCGAAAGAATCGGCGACCACGGCGTCAATATCCTCGAGCTGGCCCAGCAGATGAACGAGGACAAACTGGAAGTCTCGAAAAAGGCGGATGCGGAAATCGCGGAGCTGTTGCAGGAGATTGCCCGGCAGGCCGAAGCGGTCGTCGAGAGCCTCGGGCACGAACCCGGGGATGCCGCCGTGATTCGCGCCCTCACCAAGCAGGGCGAGATCAACCAGAGAGTACAAATTGCCGGCAAGTCCCACCTCAAGCGCCTCGAAAAGAAAAAATGCACGGTGGCCGCCGGCATTCTCTACACCGAACTGCTGGGCAATCTTGAGCGGGTGGCCGACCACCTCTCCAACATCGCCGAACGCTCGCCGGAAATTGCCGAGAAACCCTGGCAGGATTGAGGCTGAACCTAACGGCTTCGTCGACCTCTGTCCAGCGTCGTGAATCACTCGTTCAAAATGACGCAGCTATTTTGAATCGAGTGCATTCATTGGTTCGCATTCTTTCCGTTTACTGTCGGCAACCGCCGGTCTGTATTAGAAACCGCTCGTTCAAGCGGGTCGCGTAAGTGTATCCGGGTAAGGGTGGCGTTGAAGTGTACGCTTAAGAAAGCGATCAAGTGTTCGGAGCGCCGAAGGCACTCTTACACTTACCCGTACACTTGATCGCACACTTAGTCCCCACACTTGCTTGGCTACGCTTAGTCGACCCGCTTCGTCGATCTCAATCATCCTCATGCGAACTATTCGATCCCGATTTCGATTTGGATTATCCCAACAGCAGAAAGACGACAGCCAGGCAGTTGACGGCGAGAATCGCGGCCAGTCGCGTAAGCTGCGACGGAACCAGTTGCAAAATTATATAAATGAATTATAGTAATAATTATTCTTTAAAAAAACAACAGAAGCGAGGTTAAATTATGCAACCAGGGAAGAGAGGATACTCCAGGCAACCCGGTAATTGTCTATTGATTGCGCTTATGTTTATGCTTACTGGGGGCATAATGAATTCCGCCGCTGACGACGAGGAGGAGGTGCCGAAGAGCCCCCTGCGCAGCGAGTTGCGGGCTTTCACAATTGAAAAGACGGAGGACGGCGAAGAAGAATTCACGCAGGCGGAAAGAGTGGAGCCGGGGGATGTGATCGAATATCGGCTGCGCTATAGGAATGTCTCCGAGCAGGCGTTGACGGAGATCGTGGCGACCGGGCCGATTCATGAAAGCACCGACTATGTCGAGGGGTCGGCGACGGCCAGCGTGGCCATGACTCCCCAGTTCAGCATTGACCAGGGGGGCAGTTTCCAGTTTGCCCCGGTTACCTATCAGGTAGCATTGGCCGACGGCAGAATCGAGGAGCGGGAGGCCACGCCGGACATGTACACCCATGTTCGCTGGCGCATCGCCGAGTTGCCGCCTTCAGAAGAGACTGAATTGCGCTATCGAGTGCGAGTCAGATGAAATATTGAGTTCTAATTCCCTTTATTAAAAAACAAAAACAAGGAGTTGAATCATGTCAAAGGGAAGTTTTGGTGTTCTCAGTCGTTTCCTCGTTGTCGGTTTGTTGTTGGGTATGGGCAGTATGATTACCGCCCGCGCCTATACTCCGGCCGGCACCGAAATCCGCAACCAGTCGGTGGCCACCTACACCGACGCTCGCGGCCGCGAGCAAACCTCAACCTCGAACGAGGTGATCACCACAGTTCTGCCGATCTATGCGCTGGAGATTCTGCCGGATTCATCCGGAACAGATGCTCCGGGAGTCTTTGCCGGTGATCCCGCGCTGGCGCAGGAGACGGCGGCCGGCAATACGGCCTACTACAGCTATACCCTGCATAACCAGGGCAATGCCGCTGATACTTTTGACCTGAGATACTTCCTTAATGAGCTGGCTCCGACTTCGGTGCGCATCTATCAGGATGTCAATGGCAACGGCCAGATTGATCCGGGCGACCGGCTGCTGAACGACAATGTGGGAGCCGGCACTTACGGCGCGGTCTCGACCTTCCCGGTCGCGGCTGGCGAGACCATCAATCTGCTGGTTGCCGTGCAGGTGCCGACCAATGCTACCACCGGCGCTGTGATCGAGGTTGATATAGACGCTCGTTCGACCGGCGACAATGACGAGACCGACGCGGTTTCCAACTATTCCCGGACCACGGTCACGGACAGCGGGGTGCTTACCGCCAGCAAGGCGGCCAGTCAGACCAGCGCCCGCGGCGGCGATACCATCACCTATACCCTGACCGGCTCGAATACCGGCAACGCCCCGGTTTATGGGCAAATTGTTGCAGGGGATGTTGAAATTGGTAACTATGGTCTCTTAATCAAGGACGTGCTGGATGCGGGCAAGTATGATCTCAACACTCTGGCGGTCGTAAGCTCCGCCCCTGCGGCGGCCACCGTGGTTTACCTGGACAGCGATGGTGATGTCTGGAAAGGGGATGTAAATGATCTTGACGGCGAGCTTAAGGGTGTCGGACTGTTTATCTCCACGACCGATGTTGGTGTTCCGGGCGGGGTCGCCCTGGCCAGCGGCCAGAGCTACAGTCTCGAGTTCTCGATTGACTTGGCTGAAGGCCTGACCGACGGTACGGTTGAGAATACCTTCCAGGCGCTCTACCACGACGGCACGGAAGACAAGGAAGCCGAGTCCAACACCACCCTGGTCAGAATTGCCGGCCCCGGCGCGGTCGTTCCTGGCGTCGCCCTCGGCCCGGACGGTGATCCGGAGCTGGGCGATGACTTAGACGGTCAGCAGGAAGACGGTACTTCCAATGAGGATTATAGGGTACTGGCCGGTAACGATGCCGATGCCGGGACGGTAGTCCGGTTCGTCAATACGGTGCGGAATACCGGCAATATGACCGACACCTTCAACATCACGGTTGAAGACAACACAGTTGTCGGCGGAGCCGCCACGGTCTCCCTGTTCAAGTCGGACGGTGTGACTCCGCTGGCTGACACCAACGGCGACGGCATTCCGGATACCGGCCCGCTGGCCCCCGGACAAAACTACAATATCGTAGTGAGAGTCCGTCTGCCGGCCGATGCGGAGGATGCGACTAAATCGCATGTCCAGTTGCGGGCAACGACCACCAATGTCGACATCAATGGCGACCGGGATACGAACGACACCTACAATGTCATCGGTCCGATTCGCCCGGCTGGGGTTGATGTCGGAACAACGGGATCGACTGGTGACGGTGATCCTGACGATGACACGCCGGCCGCCCAGGATGTGGCGCCCGGCGGCTTTGTCGATTTCCCGTTGGATATTCAGAATATCCGCACGGACGGCACTGAAACTGGCGCGGCCGACACCTACAATCTGACGATTGACGGGTTGCCGGCCGGCTGGACCGCGGTGATCTATCCCGACCTCGACGGCGATGGCAACGTCGATCCCGACGAATTATCGCCGATCACCAACACTGCCGACCTTGATCCGAACGAGATTGAGAATGTGGTGGTGCGGATCTTCGCGCCCGAGGACGCGGTCGTAGATAATATTGAGGACATCACCTTCATCGCCACCTCGACCAACAATCCCGCCATCAGTGATTCGGTGGTTCTCAAGGTCAATGTCGAGTCGACTCCGGGGGTCACCATCACTCCGGACAACTCGGGAACTGGCATCCGCGGCGGCACTGTAACCTATCGTCATGTGGTGACCAATACCGGTAACACCACTGAAGATATGGTTCTGACCGGTCTGTCTAACTGGGATTTTGTCTTTGTCGATGAAGACGGGGTCAATCTCACCGAAACGCAGACGCTTGAGGACATGGCGCCGGGCGAAAGTGAAGAAGTATTCGTCAAGGTCTTTGTCCCGGGCAATGCCTCGGTCGGAGCGACCGAGATTCTCACGGTCACCGTCACCGGAGCAGACAGTGGAGCCACCGATGACGCAGTGAACGCCACCACGGTGGTTGACGGCAACTTGCAGTTGACCAAGCAGGCGGATGAATCCGCCGTCCGGCCGACTCTGCCGGATGCCGTCGGTTCGGATGAATTCCATCCGATCACCTACACCACCGTATTCCAGAACCTGGGCTCGGCGCCGGTGGAGGATGTCGTAATTATCGACGCCATCCCGGCCAATACCCGGGTTGTGGTGGTGGACAATGTCCCTAATGGCGTTGATGCTCCGACCGATGACACTCTGAACGGTGCCACGGTCGAGTACAGCAACGACGGCGGCAGCACCTGGGCTTATGCCCCGACTGCCGCTGCCGACCATGCCGACAGCAGTGTCACGCATGTGCGCTGGGAAGTCGGAACGGTCAATGCCGGCGCGAGCGGCTCGGTGACCTTCCAGGTGTTGGTTGACTGAGTTGTGCCCTTGCAGAAGTAGTTGAAGAAAACAGCTTTGTCCGGCGGCCGCGCCAAAGAGCGCGGTCGCCGGCAAAGCCACTTTTCCGAGACCGTAAAACCCAGTGAGGCCACAGCTTGCAACCGCATCCCTACAATTCAGCCGAGGCCGGAAAGGGTCGGACATGGAAGCTTGTTCTGGGGTTGTTGGCCAGTTGTGTTTTTACCCTTTTGCCTACCGAAGCGTCAGCCCGGGCGCAGGCCGGCAGTTTTATCTATAACCAGGCGGTGGCCACTTTTACCTGGAATCGGATTCCGTTCCAGGTGACTTCCAACCAAGTGGCAACTGAAGTGCTCGGGATCTATGATTTTAACATCACTCCCGACGGTTCGGTTGATGATCCGGCGCACGGTCAGAGAGTGGCGCCCGGTTCGACGGCATATCTGCCCTATACTCTGACCAACACCGGCAATATCGCCGACAGCTACCTGCTTTCCCTGCCCTCCATCAGTGCCGATTTCAATCCGGACAACCTGGCCTTCTACCATGACCGCAACGGCAACGGCATGCATGATCCGGGCGAGCCGGTAATGGGCAATACCACTCCGGAATTGCGGCCGGGCGAATCCATTCATCTCTTGGTAAGGATTGATATTCCGGTCACTGCCAGGCCGGGAGACCGGATGGTGCGCGACCTGGTCGGGAGGTCTCGCGGCGATCAGGCTCTGGCACCGCAGGAAGAACATGTTCTGGAGCTGACGGTTACCAACCGGGCGGTGATGCGCCTGACCAAGCGCCCATCGGTAAACACCACTTTCCCAGGCAATAAAGTCACTTATACCATGGACGCGGTCAATGTCGGCGGCGCCCCCGCCTACCCCCGCCTCGTAACGGTTGACTACATTGATCGCGAGGGAATTCTTGTCCAGTCGGCAATTCCGGAAAGCGACAGTGGCGGCACGAAGTATGTGTCCGACTCAATCTCCGGCGCGCCGTTCGGTCATACCCCGATCTTTTCCACGGATGACGGTGATACCTGGAGTGAAGACGAACCGGCTGATCCGGCGGACATAACCAATGTCGGCTATCTGATCGAAAGCACCATTGTTCCCGGTCAGTCGCTCCGGCTGCAGTTCGATGTGGAAGTCTCAATGCGGCGTGGTGAGGGGCCGCTGTACAGTGAGGGCGATCTTAAGTATGCCGAAATTGAAGATGGCCCGGAAATAATTGCGGAAGCCGATACTCTGATTCAGGTTAGAGTGCCGGATGGTCAGCTCGCGGTTTTCATCGGCCCGGAAGGCGAGCCGCGGGCTGCGGTCAACGGCGACACCAATGCCGATTTCACCATCGCCCCCGGTCTCGGCCCGGCCGATCCGGACAGCGAACTGCCGGATCATGCCGAGGTTGCCGGCAACTGGGTGGTCTTCCGCAACACGGTTGAGAATGCTTCCGGGAAAGCGGATACGGTAAATATCGAGATTGATGCCGGCCGCTCCAACCTGCCCGTCGGCTGGACGGTTATGCTAATGCAGGGCGACGGCCTGACCCCACTCAACGACAGCAACGGCGACGGCCGCCGCGATGTGGGAAGACTGCAGCCAGGGCAGCAGGTTGCGATTACCGCCCGAGTCTATATTCCGGCCGATACGGAGCCTGGCGACAATGACGGCGCAGGCTTCCGCAGCGTTCTGCGCGCATCCATGGCCTCCAGTCCGCAGGTGTTCAATCTTACCACTAACATTATCGAAAGTGTGGTGGCGGCCGACCAGGTTTGGGGGCCGGTGCGCAAGCGCCAGCGGGTTGACGCTCAACCGATGCCTGGGGACACCATTACCTACATCCTGGAATTTGGCAATCAAAGCTCGCAAGCTCTGACCAATGTGGTGATTATTGATGAAATCGCCGACGAGCTGGTCAATGTCCGCAGGCTGACCGAGGGCACGATTACGGATCGGGCGGGATCCTCGCAGACCATTGAGGTGGAAAGCAAGTACGAGGAAACCGATGACGGAGAGACTCGAATAGCCGCCTGGAACCTTTCCGAAGTGCCGGCCGGTTTTCGCGGCCGGGTTTCGTTCCAGGCCGATTTTGCCCGGGGTTTGCGTCCGGGCACGGAGGTGGAGAACGACTTTTTCATCCGCAGCGACGAGACCCAGAGCATAACTCGTTCCAATACGGTCGCGGCCGTGGTCGGAATTCCGGATGCCTTGACGATTGAGAAAACCGCCACAGTGTCGGAGGTGGAAATTGGCGATCTTCTCCTGTATACAGTGACTGTTGCCAACTCCGGCGTCACACCGCTGCAGAATGTGGCTGTCCATGACACCCTGCCTCGTGGTTTCCGCTATGATCGTGGTTCCGCGGTGATTGACGGCCGGCCGGCCGAACCGGAGATTGGCGAGGACGGACATAACCTGACCTGGCGCCTGCGGCGGCTCCGGGCCGGCGAAAGCCTGGAAATCTCCTATGCCTGCTTTGTCACCGCTGACGCCATTCGTGGCGACGGTCGGAATACGGCGGTGCTCAGCGGCCTTTTCCCGAGCGGTTTTCCGGCATCGGTTTCCGCCTTTTACGAGGTCGAGGTCACGGAGGGAATGTTTGCCAACCGTTCGGTTATTTTCGGCAAGGTGTTTTTGGATCAGAACGACAACCGGGTGCAGGACGCGGGCGAGCCCGGGATTGGCGGAGTTCGGCTCTATCTGGAGGATGGCACCTATGTCGAGACCGACCGCGAAGGGAAATTCCATTTCGAGGGGATCAGACCCGGGATGCGGGTGGTGCGTCTGGACGAGAGCACTCTTGATCCGGAGCTTGCAGCGCAGATCATCGACTCCAGTCATGCCGGCAATCCATTGTCCCGCTTTGTCGATCTCAAGTACGGCACCCCGCACAAGGCCAATTTCCGGGTGGTTTCCCGCGCCCAGCAAGAGGCGGAGCCGCCGCCGGAGATGATCGCCGAACGCCCGGGACGGATGCGGCCGTTTGAAATGATCGCCGCAAGCGGCGCGACCGCCCTTGATTTGGCGGCGGATAGTCCGGTGCAGGTGATCTATTATCATGACCAGGACAACGGGGCTGTCCATGTTCAGTTTCTGGGGACTGCTTTAGGGGAGAAGGTTGCGCCGGGCTGGTTTGACTATCGCGACAACCCCTATGTCAGGCAAATCCGGGTGCATGACGATCCGGTCGGCCGTCAGGCCAAGGTGCAGGTGCGGCTGGAGGAGGAGACGGCCGGGTTCCCGCCGGTGCGCATACGGGAGACGGCGGCAGGGCTGACGATTTTCATCGGCCCGGCAGCGGAGCAGCTCCTGCAGGAGGCGACGGGGGAGGTCGGGACGGCGGATGACGAGGATGCGCGGACGGACAGAGATGCGGATGACGACGGCGGATCGCCTGGAGCCGGTGAGGTAAAGCCACAATTCATCAGCCCTGAGGACGGCACCGCTTTTATCTCCCGCAGCCGGATTAATATTCGGGTTTCCTGCCACCTGGCCGCCGAATTCGACCTGTTTGTCAATGACGAACCGGTGGACAAGTCGAGGATCGGCGAAACCCAGTATCGGGTACAAGAGCGGCGGGTCGTTTACGGATATGTCGGAGTTTCCCTGGAGCCGGGCGCCAACCGCTTGCGGTTCTCGGCTCGGGCACCGGGGCAGGAGGAGGCGGAATCAGTTGAAATCACGATTCACCGTTCTGCCGCCCCGGCCGCCATTCAAGTGCAAACCCGGCCGGAGACGCTGACTGCCGACGGCCGCACCGAACCGGTTCTGGAGATGTTCCTGCTTGATGAAAAAGGTGTGCCGACGGCCAGCGGCAGTGTGATAACGGTGCTGATCGACAAAGGCGAGATTGTCTCCTCCGATCTGCGCCCGGTTGAAACCGGCCATCAGGTGCAGGTTCGCGACGGGGTCGCCCGGGTTCGTCTGTCGGCGGCCGACCGACCACAAACCAGGCAGGTCAAGGTGCTGGCCGGTGATTTGGAGTATGATGCTACACTGCGCTTCTCACCCGAGTTGCGGGACTGGATCATCACCGGGGTGGCCGGGGCTTCAGTGCAACGACAGGAGCAGCGGGATGAGTATGAAGGGGAGGGAAAAAGCCGCTCCACCGAGGTTGATGAGCGGCTGGCTTTTTTCGCCAAAGGGAGGCTGCCCTTTGATACTTTGCTTACGGCTTCCTATGACAGCGCCAAAGAGTTTGACGATGGAAGGATTTTCCAGCAACGGGACCCGCTTGAGTATTATGCGGTGTACGGCGACGAGAGCGAGCAGAAGTATGAGGCGGAGTCGCGGGACAAGGTGTTTGTCAGGCTGGAGCGCTACGATTCACATGTGATGTGGGGTGACTTTGAAACCGGACTGGACGAAAATCGTCTGGCCGCTTATGACCGCAGTTTCACCGGTGCCCACACCGTTCTGCAAAGCAACTGGTTGAGCCTGCAAGGTTTCTTTTCGCGCAATGATCAGGCGCGGGCCAGGAGTGAAATCAGGGGACAGGGCATTAGCGGCTATTACGAGTTCGCCGATCGGAACTTGATCAACAACAGCGAGCAGGTGAGAATTGAAACCCGCGACCGTTTTCATCCGGAGCGGGTACTGGAAAACAGATCAATGCGACGCTATGCCGATTATGACATTGACTACGAGCGCGGCCGGATTCTTTTTCGGCAGCCGGTGCCGTCGGTGGATCAGAACCTCGATCCGGTATTCATTGTGGTTGAATATGAAGTGGACGGAAGGAAGGCCAGTGACTACAATGTTTATGGGGGTCGGGCCGCAGTGCATGATCCGGAACGCAGGGTGGAGCTGGGGGTTACCAGCATTATCGAGGAAGCCAGCCCCGGCGACTACACTTTGCAGGGGGTTGATGCTGCGGTCGAGCTGTTTCCCGAGGTCAGGCTGCGAGGGGAGTACGCGGAAACCCAGACGATTGAAGGGGTTAAGGATCAGGGGCATGTGCTGGAGTTGACCAGTGACCTGGAAAAAGCCCGCTTCCGTCTCTGGTACGAGGATGTCGGAGAGGACTTTGAAAATATCAGCATGCGCGGGGTCACGGCCGGCTTGACCACCTATGGCCTGGAAGGCAAGTTCCAGGTTGCGGAGAGTCTGCGTTTTCGGGATCAGCTCTATTCACGCCGCAATTCCACCGCCAACACCTCCAGCCGGGTGGTGCTGCATGACAACATCTATAGCCTGAACGGACTGGACTTGCTCCTGGGCGGTGGCTATGTAAGTGAAACCGAAGAAAGGCGGGAGGAAGCGGATGAAAGGCGCCGCAGCAGCATTCTGCGGGGCGGTGCCGGCCTTGAACTTGGCCAGCGCTGGCGGCTCGATGCTCTGCACCAGCATGCGTTCGGGGACACTACCTTTGAACAGCCGACCCGGACGGAGGGCAAGGTTTCCTATAAGATCGACGACCTTACCCGCGGCTACCTCAGTGGCGAGCGTCGGGACAGCATGGCCGGCGGCACTGAACATAACTTGGCTCTGGGGGTTGAGCGTCAGTTTAATCGCTATCTCAGCGGTTTTCAGGAAATGCGTTTGGACGGAGTCGCCGACAGCCGCCGCATCGCTTCCGGCTCCGGCCTGGACTTGCGGGTGCCGGTAACGGAGGAGCTGACTTTTGATGCCACCGGCGAGATCAGTCGTGCTTTGCGCGAAGAACGCAGTTCCGAGGATGGAGCTGTCCTGAGCAAGGAGGATTTTTGGTCTGTCACTCTGGCCGCCAACTATCGGCCGTTTGCCAGTCCGTACACCGCCAGCACGCGCTATGAAGTGCGGGACAGCGACGCTTCTACGGCACACTTGTTTGAAGTTGGCGGTACGGTCAGGCTTAATCCGAACCACACTTTGTTCGGGCGCAATATATTTACCTATCGCCATGAAAGGGAAGTTGACACCAGCGACTCCTGGACGGTTGATTTGCGTACCGGCTGGGCTTATCGCCCGGTTGACAATGACCGGCTGATGATCCTTTCCGATATCGATGTGAAAACGGAAAGCGGCACCCGCGCCGCCAGCCGGAATCGTCTTGACCGCTATATGTATTCCGGCGAACTGCACTACCAGCCGCTGGCTCACACCTGGATTGAGACAAAGTACGCGGCCAAGCTGGTTCGGGCCGACTTCGCCAATACGGATTTGTTCAGCGATGTCAAGGCTCTGCGGGTGCAGTACGATTTGACCGATAGTTTCTATGCCGCAGGCGGGTTGCGGATGCTCAGTGTGTATGAAGGGCCGAGTCATGAGCTGAGCTACGGCCTGGAGCTGGGCTACAACCTGCGCCGGAACCTGCGGATGGCCGGAGGCTATAACTTCCGGGGGTTCGAGGATCGCGATTTCTCCCGCAATGATAATTGGCAAAAAGGTTTTTATGTCGGCCTTTATTGGAAATTCGACGAATCGATCCTCGGGGTGCTGAACCGGCTCGAGGGGAGGTGAGAGGATGAATGACAAATCACAAATCACAAATCACAAATCACAAATCACAAATCACAAATCACAAATCACAAATCA
>SLSR01000097.1 GCA_007130365.1 Lentisphaeria bacterium | reverse complement strand
GCGCTTGGACACGAGAAACTGGATGTCTATCATCTTTCGATAGGCTATGTTGCATGGGTTTACGAGAAGGCCGACAGCCTGAACGGAGTCCATCGGCCTACAGCGTCGATTTCGATCCCGAAGAAAGAAAATCCCGACAAACGGATGCACTCGATTCAAAATAGCTGCGTCATTTTGAACGAGTGATCCGCGACGATGGTTCTGTCTCTTCCCGGTTCGCGCCGGGCCTTTGAGGCGGAGCGGCGGAAGGGGAGGACGGCGGAGAACCTGAGCCTTCTTTGGGGCGAATCCTGCGACACGCCTGTGTCGCAGGCACGCGGAATCCAGTTGCCATCGTCTTCAACACATTCTGAAAGGCAGGCCGCAGGCAAGTATCCAGTTCGAACCGCAGTCACAACATAGCATGCCGAACCGCATATCAAAGCGGAGGCTTCCTCGTCTCCACGAACAGCCTGATAAAACGACAACTGAAACCGGACGTTGGATGACGCGCAGTGATTCTTCATTGCCGTTTTTTTCCCGAGCACCGTTCGCTTTATGGGCTTTGGCGAAGTATGTTATCAATATTGATGGACAAATTACGCGATTGCCCGAGGCCATCGTTTTTATTCTATTTTCGAGTTGACAAGTATGCGAAATGTCGGAACCATCTGCATCTTTGGAAAAATCACCGGTCTCAGTCTATTTTCTGGGTTCGGGTCAGTTGGCGATCCCAGTTTTGCGCGCCCTTCGGGAGAGTCCGAAAGTCGCCTTGACCGGGGTCGGCACGCAACCGGATAAGCCGAGCGGCCGTCGGCGCCGACCGCAGCCGACCGCAATCGGCAGGTTCGCCGCCGATGGCGGCATGGCGGTGGACAAGCCGGTCTCGGTCAACAGCCCGTCCTTCCTGGCGCGGGTTGTTGAGTGCTGTCCGGAAATCGTTGTGGTCGTCGCCTTCGGTCAAATCCTCGGGGCGGAGTTGCTGCAACTGCCCTCGCACGGCTGCCTGAATGTTCACGCCTCCCTTCTCCCCGCCTATCGCGGCGCCTCGCCGATCGCGGCCGCGATTCGCGACGGCCAGGCGGAGACCGGGGTTTCCTTCATGCGAATGGATCGGGGGCTCGACACCGGCCCGGTCTATCGCGCCTTTGCCCTGTCGCTCGGAGCGCGGGAAACGGCCGGCGAACTGGAGGCCAGGCTGGGCGAACTGGCCGCCGCCCGGATCGAGGAGATTCTTTGGCAGGTGGTGCGCGAAGGCCTGTCGGCCAAGCCGCAAGACGACAGGAATGCCAGCTATGCGAGCAGGCTGGACAAGTCGGCCGGCAAACTGGACTGGTCGCGCCCGGCGTTTGAACTCGACCGCTGCATTCGGGCCTATCAGCCGTGGCCGCGAGCGACGGTCGTTCTGCCGGTCGAGGGCAAGGGGGCGAGGCGGCTGCAAATCGTCCGCGCCGAAGCGCTTGCCCGACCGGTCGGGGAAGCGCCGGGCACGGTCGAGCGCGTCGGCCGCGAGGGCTTCGAGATTGCCTGCGGCGAAGGGGCAATCAGGGTGCTTGAATTGATCCCGGAAGGCTCGCGTCCGATGAGCGCGGCCGACTTTCTGCGCGGCAATCGTCTGCGGGAGGGTGCTCAAGCCATGGTTTCCTAGCCTGATTAATTCACGCGACTTAGTTAGACCATGCGCTATTATTAGTATTGTAGAGTTAGACAGAAAAAAGTTTGCCGTAAATTACAGGAGAGCATCGTGCATGGCCGCATTCGCATGGATCAATCAGGCCGGGGGTCAGCGACACAACGGGGCGACATGCCGGTGCGGCAGACAGAGTCATCAAATTTACCAAATAAACAACTTAAGCAAGAGATTTCAACGCAATGAGACAAATTTTAATCAACGACGAGGGGCTGGAAGCCCGGGTGGCGGTGGTTCAGGACGGCCGCCTTTCAGACTATTTCATCGAACGCAAGGGCGAGGAGCAGTTGGTCGGTTCGATCTACAAGGGTGTGGTGCGCAACCTGGAGCCGTCGCTGCAGGCGGCCTTTGTCGACATCGGGGTGGGCAAGAACGCCTTTCTCCACTATTGGGACATGCTGCCGGCCAGCCGCGACAAGCTGGAAAAGGAGTTTGGCATGGATGCGGCCAGCGAAGAGGACGAAGAGGAACCGGAAGCGACTGAAGACGAGGAGAAGGCGGCCGCCAGCGGCGTGGTCTCGTCGCTGCGTGAAAAACTGTTCAAGCGGCGCAAGGAGCGCGGCGGCGGCCGACGCGGGCGTGGCGGCAAGAACAAGTTTGACGGCTGCGGCATCGAGGATATCCCGGCTCTTTTCCCGGTCAACTCGGAAGTGGTTGTGCAGGTCAGCAAGGGGCCGATCGGCAACAAGGGGCCGCGGGTAACCACCAATCTGAGCATTGCCAGCCGCTACCTGGTGCTTCTGCCCAACTCCAACTATGTCGGCCTTTCCAAGCGGATCAGCGATGCGGAGGAGCGAAGTCGGCTGCGCAAGATTCTCTCCCGGCACCCGCTGCCCAAGAACATGGGTTTGGTCTGCCGCACGGTCGGGGCGGGGAAGAAGGCGGAGACCTTCGAGCGCGATCTGGAGGCTCTGGTTTCGGCCTGGCAGCAGGCCGAGGAGACCATCAGCAAAAAACGCGGCCCCTGCTGTGTCTACAAGGAGCCCACCCTGGTCGAGCGCTGCCTGCGCGACTACCTCAACGAGGATGTCGACGAAGTGGTGGTCGACTCGCGGGAAATCCACGAGAAGGTGATGGAGATGGTGCGCAAGCTGAGCCGCAACGAACGGGTGAAGGTGCGGCTGCACAAAGACGCGAAACCGATTTTCGACCGCTATCGTCTGCGCGAACAGATCGAGAACATCTTCCAGCGCCAGGTTCAGCTGCCGAGCGGCGGCTCGATCTGCATCGACGAAACCGAGGCGCTGACCGCGATCGACGTCAACAGCGGCAAGAATCGCGAGGGCAAAGATCACCCGGAGACCATTCTGAGAACCAACCTGGAGGCGGTCGAGGAAATCGCCCGACAACTGAAAATCCGCAACATCGGCGGCCTGATCGTGCTCGACCTGATCGACATGCGCAGCCGCAAGGACATCCATAAAGTGTTCACCGCCCTCAAGGAGGCGGTGGCCGACGACCGCGCAAAAACCAAGCTTTGCCCGATCTCCCCGCTTGGCCTGGTCGAAATGACCAGACAGCGCGAACACGAGAGTCTGCACGACACCGTGTACACCGCGTGCCCCTACTGCCAGGGCCGGGGGGCGGTGAAGTCGCCGACCAGCGTCAGCGTGGAAATCCAAAGGAAGCTGCAGATTCTCCTGCGCGGCAGGAAGAAGCGCCAGATCAGAGCCATGGTTCATCCGCGCATCCTGGAGCGGCTGAAGAACGAGGATGCCGATCTGCTGCACGCCATGGAGCGGGAGTTTGGCGGCGAGCTGTCCTTCCGGGCCGCTCCCGACCTGCACATCGAAGAGTTTCACCTGATCGATGTGGCCAGCGGCGCCGAACTTTAGAAGGGTCTAGCGGCCGGGCCGAATTGCCAAGAGGCCGCCGCCGACTATATTCACAGCCTGAATTGTTCAGACGAAAGTTGCCACCGCCAAGGCAAGGAAGGCACATGCAGTACTATCAGCCGGAATATTGGGAGCCCCCCGGGAATTTCCTCGAGAAAGCCGGACGGCAGACTTTGCTTTTGCTGCGCGACAGCGGGCGTGCCCTGCTGATTCTGGCAGAGGCCTTTGCCTGTCTCAAGGATGCCCCGCGCCGCCACCGGGAAGTCTTCCGCCAAATGTGCAACTGCGGAATTCGCAGCCTTGGGGTCACCTCCATGGTAGCGCTCTTCACCGGCATGATTCTGTCGCTGCAGGCCGGTTTGATTCTGCGCATGTACGGCCAGGAGGTGCAGGTGGGAACCCTGGTTTCGCAAAGCATGGTGCGGGAAATGGGGCCGTTCATGACCGCCCTGATTCTGGCCGCCAGCGTCGGCTCGGCGATCGCGGCCGAGCTGGGCACCATGCAGGTCTCCAATGAAATCGCGGCGATGCACGTGATGTCGGTCAATCCGGCCAGCTTCCTGGTCATGCCGCGACTGATCGGGTTCATGGTCATGTGCCCGGTGCTCACCGTCTACACCAACGTGCTGGGGGTGACCGGCGGCATGCTGGTGGCCAACACCCAGCTCGGGGTTTCGCCCTCGGCCTATTACGACAACGCAATACAGTTTCTCGGCAACAAGGAGGTATATGTCGGACTGTTCAAGGCCTGGGTGTTCAGCCTCATCATTGTCGCGGTCGCCTGCTACCAGGGCTTGACCACCGCCAACGGGGCGGTCGGCGTCGGCCGGGCAACCCGGGCCACCGTGGTTCACTCGTTTCTTCTGGTTCTGGTCAGCGGCTATATCATCACGCGGATTTTCTATTGATGCTGGAATTGCGCAACATTCACAAAAGCCTGGGCGGCAAGGCGGTGCTGGAGGATGTTTCGCTGCGTGTCGAGCACGGCGAGACTCTGGTTGTGGTCGGCTCCAGCGGCGCCGGCAAGAGTGTGGCCTTGCAGCACATGATCGGCCTGATGCATCCGGATCGCGGCGAAGTGCTGGTCGACGGCCAGCCCATGCACAAGGCCACCGGCTCGCGGCTCGCCAGGCTGCGCGAGTATTTCGGCATGCTGTTTCAGGGCGGCGCGATGATCAACTGGATGAACATTTTCGACAATATCGCGCTGCCCCTGCGCGAGCGTAACCGCTGGTCCGAGGAGGAGATCGCCGAACGGGTACACCAGGCTCTGGCCTTGGTCAGCCTTGAGGAAGTCGAGCACAAAATGCCGGTTCAACTGTCCGGCGGCATGCTCAAGCGGGCCGGTCTGGCGCGGGCGATCATTATGCGGCCGCCGATTATTCTGTACGACGAGCCGACTTCCGGGCTCGACCCGATTCTGTCGCGCAATATCGACAAGTTGATTCTGCACCTGCAAAAGAAGCTGGAAGTCACCTCCGTGGTGGTGACACACGACCTGATCAGCGCCTTTTCCGTCGGCGACAAGGTGGCGCTGCTGCATCAGGGGCGCATCGCCATCGTCGGCACTCCGGAAGAGTTTCGCCATGCCGACGACGATTTCGTGCAGGAGTTTATCAACGCGCAAAAATGCCCCGAATTCGAAGCCGCCACTGGCAAAGGAGACCGAGTCCGATGAAAGATCGTTTCAGGCTGCGGGATTTTTCCACTGAATTCATGGTTGGCGGGCTGTTTTTTCTGGCCTTGCTCATCCTTTCTTACTTCACGATTATTCTGAGCACCGAGAACTGGTTCAAGACCGTGCATCGCCAGCAGGTGGTGTTCTCGGAGGTCGCCGGCCTGGCCGAGGGCGACGCGGTTCTGGTGCGCGGCGTGCGGGTCGGAACCGTCCGCGACATCGAGTTGCTGGAGGACGGCGTGCTGGTCCACCTGACCTTGACCGAAGACATTCAGTTCACCGAGGGATATCGCATTCAGGTTCGTCCGGGCTCGATCCTCGGGGGACGGCATGTGGCAATCGACCCCGGTCCCGCGGATGGGCAGAGAGTCCCCCGACATACCCGGCTGCAGGGCGAGGACAGTGTCGACGTGATGACCGAGGCGGCGGCCGCGGTCAGTGAAATCCGCGGCGAGATCGCCAGCATCAGAGAGGCCTTGCGCGAAGGGGAAACGGTCGAAAAACTGGTCGGCTTCGTCGACGACTTGCAGACCATCGGAGCCGACCTTCGGGAAGGCAGGGGACTGCTCGGCCGACTTTTGCGGGATGAAGAGTTCGCCCGCGACGCCCAGCTCGGACTGGCCGCCATGCGCGAAGCCGGCGACAACCTGGCGGCCGCCGCCGACCAGGTCGAGGGGGCGATCGCCGATCTGCGGGCCGGTCGCGGCACCCTGGGCAAACTGGCCACCGACGAAACCCTGTACAACGACTTGCAGGCGATATTCGGCGATTTGCGCGAGGGTCGCGGCACCATCGGCCGCCTGCTCTCCGAAGACGAAGTCCACGAGAACATTCGGGCGATCACCGCCGACCTGCGCCGACTCACCGGGCAGGTTCGCGAGGGCGACTCTTCCCTGGCCCGCCTGTTCGGCGACGGCGGTGAGCTGTTCGAGCATGTGCGCGACGCCTTCAAGTCGATCGCCGATCTCGGGCGCACCCTTCAGGAGGGCGACGGCTCGCTGGCCAGGATGATCAACGACGACGAGCTGTACCATGAGGCGCGGCACATGATGCTCGAACTGCGCAGCGCGATTCAGGACTTCCGCGAGCAGAGCACCATTGCCACCTTTGGCTCGTTCGTGTTCGGCGCCTTTTAACCCGCAGCAAGTTGCCGCCCAATGAGTTGTTCCGACAAAGACATCATAGCCCCCGGCACGACGATCGCCGACTTCAGGATAGAATCGCTGGTCGGGCGGGGGGCCATGGCGGCGGTCTATCGCGCGCTGCAGGTCAATCTCGAAAGGCCGGTGGCGCTTAAGGTTCTGCCCCACGAATTCGCCACCGACAAGGAATTTGTCGAGCGCTTCTTCAACGAAGCCCGCGCCGCCGCCGCCCTCTCCCACCCCAATATCGTGCAGGCCTACGACGCCGGAATCACCGACGACAACATCTGCTATTTCGCCATGGAGTTCGTGGAGGGGGAGAACCTTCTCGACAAAGTCGAGCGTGACGGTCCGCTCCCCTGCGTCATGGCCCTGCAGGTGATGCTCGACATGGCTCGCGCCCTGGCTTATGGCTGGCATGCGCAGCGGCTGAACCACGGCGACCTGAAGCCGGCCAACATCATGATCAACCAGCGCGGCGAAACCAAGCTGGCCGACTTCGGCCTGGCCAAACTTGGAGACCTCGAGTTCGACGGTGACGGCATCATGCTCACCCCGCTGTACGCGGCACCCGAGCTGATTCAGTGGCGCCAGGAAAAAAACGACTGCCGAGCCGACATCTATTCCTTCGGAGCAACCCTGTATCATTTGCTGACCGGCGATCCGCCGTTTCCCGGCGACGACCCGGAGGATGTCATGGATCAGCAGGTCTACAGCCCATTGACCCCGGTGATCGAGCGCAGCCCCCAGACTTCCAAGGCGGTTTCCGCCCTGGTCGACCGGCTGCTGGCCAAAGCTCCGGATCAGCGTCCGCAATCCTGGGACGAGGTGATCCAGCGCCTGGACGCACTGCTCAGAAAAAGCATTCGCGGCTCCGGACTGGCCGTGGCCGCCCCGGCCGCCAATGCGCAGGAAGCGCCGAAAATCTTCATCAAGTCGCGTGCCGCCAATTCGGCTGACGAAACCGCACCAAAGAAAAACAACAAGAGCGGCGGAATCTTTGTCGCCGTCTTTATCGCGCTTCTGCTCGCGGCCAACCTGCTCGGCCTCGTTCTCTACTGGCTGTTTACCGGCCGCGACGACGATCCCCCGGAGCCACCGCTGCCGCCGGAATCAACCACAACCATCGAGCACCCCGACCCCCCCGCCACCGGGGGACTGACCGAAGCCATTCCCCTCCTGTTCGACGACGGCGAACCGGATCCCCTGGAGCCCTTGCCCCCGGTCGCCGACCATGACCGTCCAGACGAGCTGCCGCAGGCTCCCGCCGAGCCGGAGCCACCGCGCCCGGGCGAGGCCGGCCCAGACCCGCCGCCGACCGACCAGACCATCGCCGCCGGGTCGACGGCCGACGACCAGGCAATCGAGCCCGGGCGCCGGCAGCTGATCGGCGACCGCTATACCGAACTGATCTACGACCTGTCCCGCTTCTCCCATCTCCCAGGCCGCGATTTGCAGAGATTGCGGGAGAACCTTGAACAATGGCTGCAAATGTATCCGGAGCCCACTCCGGAGCGCGAAAAGGCCTCCTTCCTGCTTGAATCGGTGCTGCCCGCCGTCCCCGACCTGATCCCGGCGATTGTCGCACATCGCCACCATTTCCAGGGCATGACTCTGCCCGGCTTCGAATCGCGACGCATCAGAACACTAGACCACGACGGCGTTCTCCTGGCTTTGCAGATCGACGGTTCGCCCGGCCACATCGCCCATCGCATTGCCTGGAGCGAGTTGAGCCATCCAGCCTACTACCTTGCCTTTGTCAGACGCATCCTCGCCGAGCATGAAATGGCGCTCGAGGAAAAAGTGCCGTATCTCGCGTTTCTGACCCTGGCCGGTTCGGAATCCGCCATCCGCGCCGCCATGGAGCATTTCCCCCCTTCGCAAGAGGCGAGAACCTGGCGACGCCTGCTGCACGACATACAGCATGCCGAAATCAACTGGCGGGCTCTGCAAACCTGGCGGCAGGCCGAGTCGGCCTATCGGGAAGGCGCCTGGACGACCGCCCACCGCCGCTTGCGCGAACTGCGAGATGAACCCAACTTTGTCCTCACCCGCTATCGCCAAGAGATCGAGGCCATGGAACAGGAGACCGTCCGTCTGGTTCCCGCCCGGCAGGCGGCCGACCTGGTCGACGCCGCCCTCGCCGCGATGTCCGAAAACCCCGCCGACAGCCTGCTCGCGCTGGCCGTTGCCGAAGCCCGCTACGGCAAGCTGGACTACTCCGAAAGACATACGGTCGCGAGAATTCGCGAGCGGGCACTGCAACACTTGACCGAGGAAAGAAGAAGGTCGGATCAGGAGATCCTTTCCTTTTGGCATCTGCCCCCCTTCGTGGCTCCGTCCGGATTCGATTCCGAGCCCTATGCCTGGGCGCTGACTCGTCATCGCCAGTTCGTCGAGGACGGACAAGCGCCCCAAATTTTCAATTCCCTGCAGAATGCCTACGCCGGACTGGCCTGGCTCGAAGCCGGATTCGACAGCCAAGCCAGAAGCCGCCTGGAATGGCTCGACCCTGCCGAAGTCCGGAACCTGCCGCGGCATCATCTCGCCGCCTTTATCTTTGCCCGTCAAGTGCTGGCCTGGCGCCATCTCGCCCGACCGCCGAACAACCAGTCGGCGGTTCGACGACTGGTCGAATTGGCCGAAGACATACCGGAGCGCCGACAGAAAGCCATCGTCTTCTCGCTGGCTCTGCAATCGGCCATTTTAAGTGGACACATTGATCTGGAACCGGAGTTGTGGCCGCAGCCCCGCGACTTGTGGACCGAAGGCGCCCGACGCGAACTGAAGCCGTACATTCTGCTCAACCTCGGCTGGCTGGCCGAAACCGGGCGGGAGCGGCGACTGCGAGTATTGGCCGATGAACTTTCGGCCAACCGGGAGCTGCTGGCCGACGCCGGGTTTCTCGACCGGGAATGGCTGGCCATCAAGACCCTCGTCGACCACTTGCTCGAGGGAAAGGAAACACCCGAGGACTTCCCGGCCGACAGTCTGGAGGCATTGCCCGCGGCCGCTTTCAGACTGTTCTATTTGGCGCTGACGGAATCCGCAACCGCGGAAAGCCTTGAAACGGCGCAACACAACCGGCTGGCAACCCTCGCATCCGCCAGCAACGGCCCGCTTGCGGCTCTCACCTGGCTTGACTGGCTGAGCTGGCGACTGGCCCAAAAGATCCGTAGCGGCCGGTTCGAGGCCGCGACATCCCTGCTCGACCACGCCCTGCACCTGAAGCGCCCCGAACTTGACTGCCACTATCCCGAACTACTTCTGCTCAAAGCCGGAGTTGAACTCCTCGACGGCCGCCCGACGGCCGCCCGCGACACCCTCGAACACCTGCAATGGACTACCGTGGCCTCCCCGACCCAGAGCCGCCTCGCCACATATACCCCCGGCTCGCCTACGGAACCCCTGACCGTCCCGCAGAATGGACTGGAGGACAACGACTTTTGGCCGATCTGGCTCGACCTCGCCGCGCAGGCCGCCAGGCCAAACTGGGCGGCGGCTCGCGACCTTGCCGAGAGCCTGCGTCGAATCGCGCACTATCGCCGGCACCGCCGCCTGGCCGCCGCCCTGTTCGAATATGCCTCAGCGGCAGAGTCCAGCCTCGCCGACCAATAGCCTGACTGATTCATGCGAATCCAGCCATGTGCCTTGGAGAAACGGGGTTGTTGGGCGCGCGAATTATTCCGCCAGGCCAGGATCAGAGCAGCCAGCGTACGGGCTTGACTGTCAGATCCGGGTTGGCCCGCAAGTATTCGACCACGGCGTCGCGACTCCACAGTCCGGGATCCTCGACCCGCCCCTGCTCGCGGGCGCGCTCCACGATCTCGCGCAAGACCGGAAACCGACCGCCACCTCCGGCCAGGGTATAGCTGTTGAAGGCGGTGCGGTAAAGGCGGTCGGCGGCCGGCAGCGGGTTGCGCTCGCGGTCGTACAACTCGACCACCCGGTTTTCGCGGTCGAACTCGACGAAGACGCCATAGACGCCGCAGGCGACATAGGAACCGTACATGGCAAGCTGCTCCTCGACAACCGCCACCAGCTCGGGTTTCCGCAAATCGACAATCCCGACCGCGTTCTCGTAGGGAACGATGCGAAAGACATCCTCGCGAGTGATCTCGCCAGCCGGCAGATCATGACCGGAAAGTCGGCCGTGAATCACGATTTCGGCATCGGTGGCGGCGGCCAGGGCGCGACTGAGCAGTTCGCTGGTTCGACTGCTGCGCCCGGGACGGCCGCGGGCGGTGATCGCCTCGGCCGCGCTTCCCACGACCTCGCGGGCGGCCGCCCGCGCCGGCTCCAGCCAGGGCCCGGCATACCGGCCTTGCCAGCGCGGGATCACGGCGTCACGGCGCGTCGAGGGCGGCAGCAACCGGGCAGAGTGCGAGTATTGTTGCGCCAGCCGCCCGTCGAGAAGTCGCGACTGCGCCTCGAGCTGGCGCATCCGCTCGGACGAGGCGGGAAGGCCCGACTGCGCCAGCGCCGCTCCCGTTGCCAGCCACAGCACCGTTGCCACCCCGATGGTCCGCCGCATCCTTCTCTCCATCCGTGACCCGCTCCGCTGCGCAGCAGTCTAGCCCGCCGCGACGGTCGCGGCCAGCCATGCGGCATCCCGGCGTGGGCCGCTTTCGCAGCGCCCCGGGCTGTGGTGTAAGGTTGGGACTGAACAGGCAGCAGAATCACGAAGGGGGCATGGCATGGCGGGTTCGGTGAACAAGGTGATCCTGGTCGGCAATCTGGGGC
>SLSR01000184.1 GCA_007130365.1 Lentisphaeria bacterium | reverse complement strand
GACAGCGCCAGCAAAGCAGACAGGGCGCACCCCGGAAGCGCCCGCAACCACGCCCGACCAGGGGGAGAATGGCCGGAGCGCCCGATCGGCGATGAGGGCAAGACAGAGTTCATAAGCTCAATTCCTCGATAGAAATCTCCGTTTAATCGAGTAATGTAATCTGTCAAACAAGGAAATGCACATTGAAACTATGGCGCAAAACTGTCGGCCTCACGGCGGCCGGGCTGGTCGGGCTTCTGCTCTCCCTGGTTCTCTATCTCGACTTTGTCGGCTGGCCGGCCTGGTTGCGGGCTTCCGCCCGCCAGTTTTTGGCCGAACGCGGAGCCAACCTCGAATTCGAATCGCTCCGCGGCGGCTGGTTTCGCGACCTGCGAATCTCGCAGCCAACCCTCTACGACGGCTTCGGGGAAGATGCCCCCGCCATGCTGGAATCCGAAAGCCTGCGCCTCGAAAGTCGACTCTGGCAATGGCCGCTTGGTCGTCCCCGGAGCACGGCGCTGCTTCTGCAAAACGGCACTCTGACCGTTCCCCTGGGCGGAATCTCCGCCCCGCCGCAAACCGGCGACCGCCTGGTTGTCAAGCTTGAAACCGTCGATTTGCGGGTGGAGGGGGGAGAATTGCGGATTCCGCAGCTAACCGCCGAATTCATGGGAATCTCGGTGGCCGGCGACCTGCTGCTTCGGGAACTGCCGGAAGTTGAAATTAGCGACAAACCACTTTCCTGGGCACGCCTGCCCTGGCTTGCCAGGCCGGATGTGCAGGAACGGCTGCGCGAACTGGTCAGTCTGGCTCAGGACAGTCGCTTCGACCGCCTGCCGGGAACCGCCATCGCCTTTTCCCTGGATCTCGACGCGCGGAATCCGCTGGCCGCCCGCCTGACCGGAAGCTTCGATTTCCCCGAGCTGGTTCATCGCGGAATCCCGCTGTTTAATCTGCGGGGAGACTTCACGGCGGCGGACAACCGCTGGCAAGTCCGCGACCTCCAGGTGCGGATCGGTCGCCACGACCTGACCGGCGACTTTATCTGGAACCGAGAGTCGGACGAACTGGCCTTGCGCTGCGCTGGAAGAATCGACCCCGACCTGGCTTTGCAATGGCTCGACGCGCCACCACCAGACTGGATGGCAGCCGTCGATTTCCGCCGCCCTCCCCGCTTCGAAATTGAATTCAGCGGCCCGCTGGCGCAGCCGGCCGACGGTCGCCTGCAGGCGTTTGTCGCAGCCGACCACCTGACCTGGCAGAACTTGCGGATCCTGCATACGCAAGGAGTCCTGCATTATCGGGACGGACATTTCGAGCTTGAAAACGGGCAGGCCACGATCGGCGGCTGGCCGTCAGCCAGCCTGGAAATCGGGGGTCGCGGAATTTACGATCCGCACCGCGAGCGGGTCTCCATGCAGGTCACGGGCACCGGCTCGGCCGCCCCCCTGCTCGAACTGTCGAGAAACTGGCCGATGGCGCCAAAGTGGCGGGAGAGCCGGGAGCAGATCGACCTTGCCCACGCCCCCGTCAACTTTTTTTTCGAGCTGGGAGGCAGTGAACTTTCTCCGTCCACCTGGACTGGCAGAGGCAGCTTCACCCTCAACGACTTCAAATTTCGCGACCTGCCGATACAAAGCCTGACCGCCGACTTGCGCTTCACGGAAGGCACGGTTCGCAGCGGCGATCCCCTTCAACTCGCCCTGGCCGGCTCGAAGGATGCCATCTCACTCGACTTCCGGTTCGACCCTGAACAGGCCAAGGCAACCGGCACAATTCATGGCCGGCTCGATGTGAAGCGCTGCTACCGACAGTTGCGCCTGCCCGAAGTCCGACAACTGGCATGGCTGCACTTCCACCAGGAATCGCCCCGATTCAATCTCGACTTTCAGGCCGATCTTGAAGAGTCCGTCGTCGATTGGCGGGCGGAGGGCGAACTGGCGGTCGAGAACGCGGAGTTCGACGGATTCTTCTTCGACTCCCTGACCGCCGGCCTGCAACTGGCCAAGCGCACCCTGCGCTTCGAGAATATAATCGTCGAATCCCCCCACTACTCCAAATTCCAGCTCGACTACCTGGAAACCGACCTGGACCGCATCAATCTGAGCCTGGCCGGCGAGCTGATTGGCGACCCGCGCCATATCGAAGCCTTTATCGACCGCGGCCCCTCGCGCCGCGGCTACAACCGGGTCTGGCGCGATTTCGCCTGGCCAGATCAAATGCCACACTTCAAGATTGAAGAATTGCGATACGAAAAATGGCCGGATCCGGAAACCCGCTGGATGGTCGAAATGAAAGCCGACTTTGCCAGCCGGGATATGATCTACCGCGGAGTTCCCACAATCGCCGGCAAGGCTCGTGTCGAACTCGACCTGCCGGATGCGGTACGCCTTCTCGAAATCGAACTGACCGGCGAGCAGGAGGAAGTTCTGTCCGGCGAAGTGATCTTCGACCTGGAACACGATCCCAACTGGTCCTTCGCCTGCCGGGGAGTTCTGGATCCAAACTTGATCTTCAAGGCGGTCGGCCCGCAAACCGAGGCCGCCCTCGCCGATTTCAAGTTCAGCCCGGACACCAGGGTCGAAATGCAGGGCACCGTCTGGATGCGCGGCGGCGGCCGCAGTCTGGTCGACAGCCGCTTCACCGGCTCCGCCCTCGAATTTTTCGGCCTGCGCCTGCGCGACTACGACCTGACCTGGGGGCTGGATCATCGAGACCTGCGCTGGCGGCTGAGCGACACCGCATTGCACGGCGGCCGGATCGCCGGCGGCGGCAGTCTCAACACATTCACCGAGACCGGTCGAATCGACCTCGAGCTTGACCGGGTGGGAGTATCCGAG